>CANBQQ010000194.1 GCA_947371715.1 Flavipsychrobacter stenotrophus | reverse complement strand
CAACCTTTTACAGGTGAATAATCGGCTAATCCGCCCTTCAGCACTATATCGTTATACCACTGGGAGTAATCTTCTTGTCTGGTTGTTAAAGTTTTTGACATAATAAACTTGGCACGCTTTTGGCGGTCTCTATTTTGGTAAGGTGTAGCAAAAGTAGTAATTTCAGTATAGCTTTTTATTTAAAACTAAAAACAATGAAACGGTTTCTTTTTGTCGGTTGTCTGTTGCTGGGTGTAGGGCAGTTGTCTTACGCGCAGGTAGATGATATCTATGCCAATGGCAGCGATCAGCGCCAGGGGACATATGATAACAGCAGAAATAATAGTGGGCAGGGTAATTATAACAATAGTGACCAGGGATATAATGGTGATGCGTATAACAGCTATAATAACCCCGATGATTATATTGATGAGGATGAGGATGTGAGCTATAGTTCCCGCATCAGCCGATTCAACTACGGATTTTACAACATGGGATATTACAGCATGTTCTACAACCCATTCTGGTACAACAGATACTGGTATGATCCTTACTATTCATGGAATCCATGGCGTTCCAGCTTCGGACTTAGCTTCGGCTTTGGTCCTTACTGGTCATCGGGCTGGGGTTATAACAGTTGGTATGGCTACGGCGCATGGGGTAGCTGCTGGAATTACCCTTACTACGCTTATGGCGGATGGGGTGGTGGCTACTACGGTGGTGGCGGCTACTGGAACAGATACTACAATACCGGCGACAACCGCTACAACAATGGAGGCGTGCGCAATGCACCACGTCAACTGGGTTATGCCGGTGCAGGTGGTACCAGAGGCAATGGTATTCGCCCGGGCAGTGGCTTAAGGCAGGCTAACAATGGTTATACCGGCAGACCATCGGCATTCAATAATAATAATAACTCTGCTACACAGGCACCGCGTGGCCAGCAATACAATAATGGTAATAACCAGGCAGCAGGTGGCCGCCAGCGTGGCGGATTTGCCCGTCTATTTGGCGGCGGCAGAAATGACCAGGCACGCGGTGGTTACAGTAATGGCGGCGACAGATATTCAGGCGGCCGTAATGGTGGTGGCTACTCTAATAGCGGTGCTACCCGTGGCGGCGGCGGTGGTCGTACAATGTCAACCCCTTCCCGTGGTGGATTTGGTGGTGGCGGGGGCGGTCGTACATTCGGTGGCGGCGGCGGCGGTGGTCGTTCCGGTGGTGGAGGTGGCGGTGCCAGTCGCGGAGGCGGTGGAGGCGGAGGAAGCCGTGGTGGCGGAGGCCGCAGATAAGGAATTCAAAAAATGATAGCAATATAAAAGCGTTTTATGCGGTGCATAAAACGCTTTTTGGGTTTGAGTGGAGCGGCAGTTGTAAATTATATTAGTGACTACCAGCACTAATGGCGTATCTCAAAACGAATAGGTCCCGATGAGCCGGTCGGGAGACCGGCAGCCGCCAGGACGTAGTCAGGAGACTACGCCCAGCAACATTTGTATTTTTTTGTTGTTTTGGAAGTATCTCAAAATGAATACGTCCCGATGAGCCGGTCGGGAGACCGGCAGCCGTTAGGGCGTAGTCACAAGACTACGCCGAGCAACATTTTCCTAGCAACATTTTCCTAGCAACATTTTTCCCAGCACCTTTTTCTTCTTTTAAAACAAAAAAGCATGACACTTATGTGTCATGCTTTTAGAAATATTGGTTGGTTATTGTTGATCAATAATCGATGGTGGCTTGTATGCCCCTGTCTATGAGGGCTTCGGCCTGTGGGCGTAGTGTTTCGAATGTGCCACGCTTTACAGAGTATTTGCCTGCGTTATGTATGATCATAGCGCATTGTTCGGCCTGGTGTTCATTATGTCCGCAGATCTCGATCAGTGATTTTATCACCCAGTCAAAATCGTTTACATCATCGTTCCAGACAATTATGTTATGCAGCTGCTCGGTTATCTCGTCTACCGCTACATCTTCATTTTGTTCCCACTGTGGGAGCCCGTTATTAAATAGCCTGCTCATAATACAAAAATAATGAATAAAAATGTAAAAATCTGAACGTTAACAATTGTAGGGTCTATTGGGGTTTGTAGTATTTCAAAACGAGTACGTCCTTACGTGAGATTGCTTCGTTCCTCGCAATGACCTACCCGGGTGTGGTTCGGGTGTGTCTCAAAGAGAACCGGCCCGATGGCAAATGTCGTGGTTCGGCGCGGCTCACCATGACATTCGGGGGGCTTTTTTCAAATTACTTGTTCATGTACAGCACTTCCTTTACCAGTTTCAGCGTACGTTCTACGTTGGGCAGGTAGGCGGCAACCAGGTTAGGGGCGTAGTGCATGTTGGCATCGGCAGTAGTAATACGGCGAACAGGAGCATCGAGGTAGTCGAAAGCTTCTTTCTGTATGCGGTAGGCTATTTCTGAGCCTACGCTGCCAAATGGCCACTGCTCTTCTACTATTACCAGGCGGTTGGTCTTCTTTACAGACTCCACTATGGTATGCCAGTCGAGCGGACGTATGGTGCGGAGGTCAATAACTTCTACACTTATATTTTCCTTGGCCAGTTCGTCTGCCACGCCCATAGCCACTTTCATCATCTTATTATAAGATACTATGGTAACATCTGTTCCGACGCGCTTTACAGCAGCCTTACCAATAGGTACCAGGTACTCTTCTTCAGGCACTTCACCCATATCTCCGTACAGAGACTCACTCTCCATGAAAACAACAGGATCATTATCGCGGATGGCTGATTTCAGCAAGCCTTTAGCGTCGTATGGATCTACGGTAGATATAACCTTAAGGCCCGGAACGTTAGCATACCAGTTCTCAAAAGCCTGTGAGTGCTGTGCTGCCAGCTGTCCTGCAGAACCGTTAGGGCCGCGGAACACGATAGGGGAGCTGAACTGTCCGCCGGTCATAGAGACCATTTTAGCGGCATGGTTCACCACCTGGTCAATAGCCAGTTCGGCAAAGTTCCAGGTCATGAATTCTATAATAGGACGGGTATTGTTCATGGCTGCACCTACGCCTATAGCTGCAAAGCCCAGTTCGCTTATGGGGGTATCTATCACTCTCTTCGGGCCAAACTCATCGAGCATGCCCTGGCTTACCTTATATGCACCATTGTACTGTGCTACTTCTTCACCCATCAAAAATACGCTCGGATCACGGCGCATTTCTTCTTCCATTGCCTCTCTTAATGCTTGTCTTAACGCTATTGTACGCATTGCTGAACTATTTTTATAAATATCTGAATTCTGAATTAGTGTCCTGCTTTTTATATAAACAGGGTGCAAAGGTAATTATACTGTACCTATTTTTTATCTCTGCCAAAAGTAACAGTACTAAATGATTCTTCCATCTCAAATTTCAACGTCAAAACATCGTCTGTCAATGTTAAAACGTCCATCTGTATTTTACTTCCCTTACCCTCGCCGGTCAGTTCTGTCATTTCGAGTTGCTTATCATTAATGAAGCGCCACTTGCTGGTGTCTGAGCGAAAGCCAAATGAAATGGCTACCATACTGTCGGTAAAAAAGTCGAAAGTGGTATTATGAACGGCCATTGCCTGTAACTGTTCGGCGCTGTCGTGCATCAACTGCAGGCCGTGGCGGAGACTATCGATATTGGTGGTGTGGTATAATTCAAGGTTGGTAGCTGCATTGCCATTGCCCCCAAGGGTGTCTATATCGTGCTGGCTTGATTTGAACATACTATCCAGCTCTTTGATATGTGCTCCATACCATCTGCCCGATATCATTTGCTTATTGTCGTGCTTACATGAAACCACAAAGAGCGACAAAAGCAATATTGATGTGATTATGATCCTCATAAGAGTGTTTTGCAGGGGTTATTTTTCGGCGTTAATGGTTGCTTTGGTATCGAGGTCGTTTAATATAAAGTTATCATCCTGTTTGGTGAGCAAAAAACCTTTGTGGCCATTTGCAGGCATATCTATCGTAAAGAATTTGGGTGTGTACATGTTCTGCTGAAAGAGTATCTGCACATTCACCTTGCCGGAATGGACTTTAGGGACGATGCAGTAATTCTTACCGTACCGGGGCTGCATAACGCTGTCGATCTTTACATAGAACGGTACAGATTTATCGCCCTGTATATATAGATAAGCATCCTGAGCCCTGACAGTAAAAGAAAAAATAAGAATAATGAACGTGATAAGAAATCTGATCATCTTCATAGCGATTCTTATTCCATTTCTATTAAGACGGCACCTTTTTCAACCGCAGTACGTTCCACTGCCCTGATAGACTTAACTGTGCCGGGGCCTGCAGCCTTCAGCATATTCTCCATCTTCATTGCTTCCAGTATGATCAAACCATCGCCTTTGTTCACTACCTGGCCCGGTTCTACCAATACCTTCAATATCATACCCGGCATTGGTGCTTTTACCGGTTCAGCTTTTTGCATAGACTTGAGGTCCATACCCATATTGGTGAGCAACTGGTCAATTGGTTCCTTAATAGCTGCAGTATATTGCTGGCCGTTTACCCTTATGGTTATCTCTTTGTTCTTTCTGTCGGTCTTTTCAACAATGGCAGTATAGCTTTTGCCGTTAAGCAAAACACTAATAAGGCCATTTGGCTGCATGCTAATATCCAGATCGGCATTGGTGTCGTTAAGTACCCATTGGCCTTCATCGTTGGTAATGGCGTAATTATTCTTTTCGTTGACAGATACCTGCAGCATGAGCATGTTATTTTTGGTGCAACAAAAGTAATGAACTTTATAAAGTGATGGTTGATAGTGAAAAGAAACTTTATGCGGTTGTAGCCGATGGGGTGATGTTGAATATAAAAATTGTGTTGCTGTGGTGGCAGGTAGTGGTGAATGTTTATGAAACAGGTAAGGGTAGGATATAAAGAGAGAAATTTTAATTTCTAAATGGTTAGCAGTGAATAGTATTTTGTAGTCTTAAAGGTGATTTACGGGCATAATAAGCATATTTTCAGCTATATTTTTTATTTTTTGAATTTCTTTATTGTATAACTTTGCGTCCGCTTATACGAAAAGTAAGTCCAACCATTGACAAAGAATCTGAATAAAACAACGGTAGCAGGCCTCATTATAGCTCTGGGTATTATTTACGGCGACATTGGTACCTCTCCGCTCTACGTTATGAACTCTATCTGCAACGGCAGGATCATTGATTCAGAACTTATATTAGGAGCTTTGTCATGTATTATCTGGACACTTACTTTGCAGACAACTGTAAAGTATGTGATGCTTACACTCAAGGCTGATAACAAGGGTGAAGGCGGTATATTCTCATTATTCGCATTGGTAAGGAGGCATGGTAAATGGACGGTAATTCCGGCCATGGTGGGTGGTGCCGCGCTACTTGCAGATGGTATGATCACACCGCCCATTTCGGTCACATCGGCCATAGAGGGGTTGCGCAACATACCTCAATTACATGACCTTGGGGTAATGACCATTGTTTATATAGTTATCTCCATCCTGGGCGTACTCTTCTTTTTCCAGCAATTTGGTACATCTACTATTGGTAAGGCATTTGGAAATATAATGTTGCTGTGGTTCCTGATGTTGGGTACATTGGGGCTTTACCAGCTGTATAAGGTGAATGATTTCAACATATTCAGGGCGTTGAATCCCTATTATGCTATCAGAATCCTTACAGTTTATCCTAAGGGATTCTGGATATTGGGTGGCGTATTTCTATGTACTACGGGAGCTGAAGCGCTGTATTCAGATCTTGGACACTGCGGAAGAGCTAACATCAGGTACTCATGGATATTTGTTAAGACGTGCCTTATACTTAATTATCTGGGGCAGGGTGCGCAGATGCTGGCACTGTCGAGCGGGCAAAAGTGGAGTTCTGCAGTAAGGAATCCGTTCTTTGACCTGATGCCACATTGGTTCTTGTTGTCGGGTATTATTATAGCAACTATAGCGGCAATTATTGCCAGCCAGGCATTGATATCTGGTTCGTTTACGCTGATAAGTGAAGCGATAAAACTGAACTTATGGCCTAAAATGAAGATCAATTATCCTACAGTAGAGCGTGGACAATTGTTTATTCCGGGTATTAACCTGCTGTTATTTGTAGGTTGTACTGCCATTACGTTGTACTTCCAGAGGTCATCAAAGATGGAGGCTGCGTATGGATTGTCTATCACTATCTGTATGATCATGACATCGGTATTATTCTCTTACTACATGTTTGTGAAACGGGTACCGATCATCTGGATAGCCAGTTACCTGGCAGTATACCTCACTATTGAGTTTGCTTTCTTATATGCCAACCTTGTAGAGAAGTTTATAGAGGGTGGTGTGGTTACTATCTTTGTAGCCGGTGGATTGTTCATGACCATGTTCATTTGGTTCAAGAGC
>CANBQQ010000193.1 GCA_947371715.1 Flavipsychrobacter stenotrophus | reverse complement strand
CTGATAGCAGAATTTAATCAATTAAAAGAAGAAGGCATGACCGATCTGAAACAAATAGTGCTCAAAGGAACAAAAGTAAGATTGAGGCCGGTATTGATGACGGCATTCGTAGCCTCACTTGGCTTCCTGCCTATGGCACTAAGCAATGGCGCGGGTGCCGAAGTGCAGCGACCACTAGCTACCGTAGTGATAGGCGGGTTAATGATTGCTACCTTCCTTACCCTTTTTGTGCTACCCATTCTTTACATGCTGGTCGAAAAAAGATCAATGCATGTGAATAGTAAATTGACAGGCGCGGCTATTGTGCTGCTGCTATTCACTTACTCCAATACCGGCAACGCGCAGACAACTATCTCTCTACAGGCAGCTATAGATACTGCTATTCATAATAATCTAAAACTCAAAAATGAACACCTCAAGGCTGAATACCTGCATGCACTTACTGGTAGTGGTGTAAATATCCCACAGGCAACTTTGTTTGGTGAAACGGGACAGATAAACAGCGCCTATCGCGACAATAAATTCGGCATCACCCAGTCTATCAACTTCCCATCTGTGTACACCACACAGCGTAGACTGCTAAAAGACGAATGGGCTCGTGGACAAATGGCTGCCAACTTGCAGGAGTTACTCTTGAAAAAACTGGTATCTCAATCGTACTTCGCCATACTCTACCTGCAACAGAAAGAAGCATTGCTGCAACAAACCGACACGCTGTATGCAGAGTTTCTACGCAAGGCTACGCTGAGGCTGAATACTGGCGAAACGAATGTACTGGAGCAGGTAACCGCCGAGACACAAAGAGGACAAATAGCAATTCAACTGCAACAGGTAGAGAATGACCTTAAGATACAATTGCTGAGGTTCCGGCTATTGCTGAACACAGCTAAGGAGTTAACGCCCGAAGCAGCAAACAGAACATCATTTGTGGTTTCTGATACAGCCAGTATTGACCAACACCCCTCCATGCGATTATTGGAACAGGACACCAAAATAGCAGGATCAGCTATAGCCGCAGAAAAAGCACGCATACTCCCCGACCTATCTTTTACTTACAACAACACAACCATAAAGGGTGTGGGTGCCGATGAAAGAATGTATGATGGACTTACTCGTTTTTCATCCTTCCAGGTTGGCATGGGTATACCCTTGTTCCCAACAGCACAACTGGCAAAGGTAAGAAGCGCCCGGTTACAACAAACTATAGCAACCAACAGCTACAAAGCCGGGGCACAACAACTACATGAAGAACAGAATGCCGCACTGGCAAGGTACAAGCAATATCAGGCTGCTGTACAGTACTATGAAACAAAGGCGCTACCTAATGCAGACAAAATTACTCGCACTGCCAACCAACAGCTGGCTGCAGGCAGCATCAACTACCTGGAATGGGTGCAGCTTGTCAACTATGCGACCACTGTAAAAAGCGACCATATTGAAGCGGTATACAAACTCGATGATGCCATAATTGAATTGCAGTATTTCACTAACAACTAACATCCGGACAATGAAAAATATAATCATACTAATTACTGCATTGATGATAGCATCGTGCGGAACCGATAAGAAAAAAGAAGTAAAGAAAGTTGAAGAAGTAGCCGGAAACGTTGCCACATTTACTGACGCACAGAAAAAGAATGCGGGTATTGTTACAGGCAACATGGAGCGCCGCACCGTCTCTGCTACATTGCAGCTGAATGGAAAAATAGATGTGCCACCGCAGAACATACTATCAGTGAGTGTACCCCTGGGTGGCTACCTTAAAAGTACGCACCTGCTTCCGGGTATGCACATAAATAAAGGAGAGACAATCGCCATAGTAGAAGACCAGCAGTACATACAATTACAGCAAGACTATCTGACAGCAAAAGCCCGACTGGTATTTATAGAAAACGAGTATCACCGCCAGAAAGAACTGAACCTGAGTAAAGCAAGCAGTGACAAAGTATATCAGCAGGCCGAAGCAGACCTTAAGACGCAAAAGGTTATGATATCTGCACTTTCTGAAAGATTAAAACTTGTGGGTATCAGCCCGGACAGACTGAACGAGAACAACATATCGCGGACTGTAAATATCTACTCCCCTATCAGTGGCTATGTATCGAAAGTAAATGTAAACATAGGCAAGTATGTATCGCCTACCGAAGTGCTGTTTGAGCTGATCAACCCTACCGATATTCACCTGGCACTGAAAGTGTTTGAAAAAGACCTGGACAAGTTATTTGTTGGCCAAAAGGTAGTCGCATTCACCAATAACGAAACGGGTAAAAAATACGATTGCGAGATCATCCTCATTTCACGAGATCTGTCGGCCGACCGTACTGCAGATATACATTGCCATTTTGAAGAGTACGACAAAAAGTTGCTGCCCGGTATGTATATGAACGCAGAGATACCTGTATCAAATGCTGCCGCGTGGGCATTGCCGGAAGCTGCAATTGTAAGGTTCGAGAACAAACAATATGCATTCATTCAAAAAAATGAACACCAGTTTGAGATGACCGAAGTGAACACAGGTAACTCAGAAAAGGGGTTTGTGGAAATATTGAATGCAGAGCGTTTTGCCGGCAAAGTATTTGTGACCACCAATGCCTATGCATTGCTCATGTCGCTAAAGAATAAGTCTGAAGAATAATTAAAAGGAAGTTACTATAGACAATAAACCCTCCATAGCCGGAGGGTTTATTGTTTGACTAACATTTTAGTTTATTCCTTTTCAAAGGTTTCCTTCATCATTTTCTTGTAGTCATCCAGTTGCTCGGCATCATCTTCGGCAGCTATAACTTTTTCTATTGCTGCCTTTACAATAGCCAATCGTTTTGTGGCAGTTGCTGCATCTTCCGGCTTGTCCGACTTTATATTTTCTTTTTGTTCTGCAGCTACCTGGAAGAAGATACCACCCAATGATCCGCGATAGATCTTCATACTTTCCAATACGATCACATCAGTAAAAGAATTAGTGATGCGAATGAATGCCTCGTCAGATTTTACATGTTTCAGATAGCTGCTCATACCTCTTGCCAATGCAAACTTCTTTGTACCCTGTGTGTAAGGTGCCTGTGCTTCAAAATATGTAGCATCTTCATCCTTTCCACTCTTGCCAATTATATTCCATATGGCACTTTGCAAAGAGGCGCGGGGTTGTGTAAGTGAAAGCTTTTTAGCCATTATGTATGCTGTATCAGCATCAATTTCCGCAAGGGCTTCTAATGCACTGCCGGCCACAGCGTATGAACTATCGTAAAGGGCATCCATCATTATTCCTTTCGCTGTAGTAACCTTCCAGCTTCCCAGCGCGTCCATAGCGTCTGAACGAACTAATTTGTCGTTATCGCTCTTGGCCATCTCTACTATCTTAGGTGTCCATCTGCGGCGGTATTTATCGCTCTGTGCCTTTTCCATTTGTGAAAGTGCAAAACGGCGAAGCGTTCTGTTGGCATCACTTAGTGCAAACGTCAGTAGTTCCTGTGCACTGCTGTCAGACATAGATTTACCCGCACCTCCTATAGCCAGGCGGCGGCTCACATAATCATCAGCAGTTTTATACTGAATCAGCCATGGAGCTGATTTCTTATTCTCCTTTATCTCACCGGGCAGTACGTGCTGACAATCGGGGATGATAACGGGTTTAACACCATTCTTGTAGGCGAAAACAAAAGTATCTCTGCGCTTATTGATGTTCCAGTCTACAATCGTCTTCTGATCACCATATATAACCGACGTCTTCAATGGCAGCACGTAATCCATAAGACTATCAGGCTGCGTCTGGTTAACGATCACGGTTAGCTTATTAGCAGAATCATCATAGTTATAGTTCGCCTTCAGCATAGGGTGACCGGCGTGAAAATAAAACTGGTTGAAGAACCAGTTCCAGTCCTGGCCAGTCGCATCTTCTACCGCCATACGCCAACTATGTGCTTCACCTGTACCCAACGCATTTTTAGTAAGGTATATTTTCATTGCCTTATTAAATGCATCATCTCCAATAAGTGTATTAAGGTAATGTAGTATTGCCCCACCCTTGTTATAGGAGATGGCATCAAACACTTCTTCACGACTATCATAATTGAACCTTACCAACTGAGGATCTTTTAACGATGAGGAATAAACATATCCCATCAGATCATTAAAGGCCAATTCATCACCCGCATCTTTACCATACTTACGCCTGCGCCATAACTGCTCTCCATAATTAGCGAACGATTCATTAACGGTAACATTGGTCCACGATTCGGCTGTTACATAGTCGCCAAACCATTGGTGGAAGAGCTCATGAGACACAACATCTTCGGAGTTCTTATCAGCAATTTCACGTGTGGTCTGGTTCATAAATTCGCCAAACAAAGATGCCGTAGTATTCTCCATAGCACCCGAAACATAGTCACGTACTACCACCTGGCTATACTTATTCCATGGGTAGGACACACCAGTTATCTGCGAATAATAGTCCATCATCTCGCCCGTGTTATTGAACATCTGGCGGGCATAAGGGGCAAACTCAGGTTCCACATAGTAGTTTACTTCCTTGTCTTTCCACTTATCCTTTATTACGCTAAACTTGCCAATGGCAAACATTACAGCATATGCCTGTATACGCATATCCTGTTTCCAGATATCGGTGCGCATGCCGTTAGTGCCCTTTACCTGTTTAATGAGTGCACCATTACTAAGGGTGGTCATTGTATCGGGCACGGTCAGTTCAATCTGGGACGTAAACTTTGTATTAGGTTTATCGAGGGTGATCATCCAATGAGAATTGGACTCTGTTTCTCCCTGCGTCCATATTTGCGATGGCTTATGGGGGATCTTACCATCCGTATTTATGAAGTACAAGCCTTTATCATCAACTATAGCTGCACTACCGCCTGATTGTTTGGCATAGGGCATGGCCTTATACTTCAGGTACAAAGTCACACTATCAGCAGAGATATAGGAGCGATCAAAGTGTACGAATAGCCTATCATCATTATAGCTATACTGCAAGCGCTTGTTGGCTGACTTAGTCACCAGCTCTACGCTATCTATCTGCATGCCTTTTGCATCCAGTACAATACTGTCGGAGGCATAAAAATAAGGATGCAGGCTTATCCACTCTTTTACATCAGCCGTCTTCTCCTTCCAATTGAAGGAAAGAGCCACCCGTGTGTTGTTTATTTCCCACAACTTTGGAGCAGAGGGTTGATATGGAGGCTCTCCTTCTTTGGCTGTGATCTCCAGTGTATCCAGCATCACTCTTTGAACGGTATCGGCATTCGCAGATCTACGATGCCTGCGTTGCGCGTGCGACAGGTCTGCGCACAGTAAAAATGACAATATTAAAAAACAGTATTTCATCTAAGTAAAAGGGCTGTATTAACCCGCAGCAAATGTAACAGGAATATTAAAGATATAATATCACCCCGTTAGCGGGAGAGCCGGAATGCTTCCTCAGGGAAATCATCTCAGATCCGGTTTAGTGTATCTCTGGTCAATTCCCCCCTCACATCTCCTGTATTTATTGTCGTAGCAGGTTCAAACAACATAACACTTACTTCATTTTCAGCCACAGGCCTGTGCTCTATGCCCCTGGCCACAATGATCAATTCACCCTCATTAATGACAACGGTCTTATCTCTGAATTCCATCTGCAACACACCTGCTATTACCAGAAACAGTTCATCCTCCTCATCGTGTTTATGCCACACAAATTCACCTTTCAGTTTTACCAGCTTCACAGGTTGGCCATTCAGCTCACCAATTATCCTGGGATTCCAGTGATCTGAAAAAAGGGTAAGTTTCTCATTGACATTTATCTTATCCATACTATGACACTTTAATGCAATTGCCACGAACCCTACATTTTCCGCAGCACAGCCACAAACATGCTATCGGCCTTAATTTCTACCCCATTTATCAACTTTGATTCTATTAATTGTAATCCGGTATTAGTTACCACGGTGGCAACCACGTTTTCATTTTCCGCTTCAAATACCGAGCAGGTTATATATATAAGCCTTCCACCGGGTTTCAGGTATTGAGCAACATTTGTAGCAATACTCTCTTGCAGGTGTGTAAATCGGGTCAAAGTTATGGGATCAAAGAAATAAGCCTGCTCAGGGGTTCTTGCCCACGTGCCCGACCCACTGCACGGAGCATCGCAGATAATATTATCAAACAATTTCCCCTTGAGTGTCTGTTCCAGTTTATCCTTATCGGTAACATCGGTAACATATGCCGAAGGGGCTGTATGTCCATAATTACGAATACGCTCCTGTAGATTATGCAATATTGACTGCCTGATGTCAGTTACAGTAAGTTGCACCGTAGGCTCGAGGTCTTTCAACAACAAAGATTTCCCACCTGCCCCCGAGCAGCAATCATACCAACGCTCATG
>CANBQQ010000192.1 GCA_947371715.1 Flavipsychrobacter stenotrophus | reverse complement strand
CATCTGACACTTGTACACATTCACTTTATTGAGGCAGGATTTTGAAACCTTTTGACTGGGCTTCAGCATCCATAAAGAGTCTCAATGCTTTATTTGCGTACTCGCCAATATTCTGTTTGCTTGTTTCGTAATTCTTCCAGGTCAAGGTAATGTCATCGTCTATCCATGCATTCAGGCAATCCCATAGGGCATCAAGGTTCATGCCGAAGTAATCCGGCAATTCCAACACCTGCTTTACCTGTAAATGAAAGTCCTCTATTGTTATTATTTTAGTTCCGTCAAGGATAACACACTTTTTACTTTTTACTTTTAAATTTTTACTTGGCCCGGCATTGCAGCTATCAATCGTTTAGTATAATCATTCTTAGGGTGTTTTAATACTTGTACAGCATCCCCGGTTTCTACTATTTTGCCTGCCTGCATTACCATTACTCTGTCGCTGATGTAGTGCACCACACTTAGATCGTGGGAGATGAAGAGGTAGGTAAGTTCGAAGTCTCTTTGCAGTTGTTTCAGCAAGTTAAGTATCTGTGCCTGTATGCTCACATCAAGCGCAGAAACACTTTCGTCGCAGATAAGGAGTTGTGGTTTTACAGATAGAGCCCTTGCTATACCTATCCGTTGTCTTTGCCCACCTGAAAATTCATGTGGGTATTTGCTGAACGCCGTGGCCGGTAGTTGTACAATATCCAGCAGGCGCAGTACTTCTTTATCCAGGTCTCTTTTGGCAACTATGTTGTGTATAGCTAAAGGCTCTTTTATAGTGTCACCGATGGTCATGCGCGGATTAAGAGATGAATAAGGATCCTGGAAGATCATTTGTATGCTGGTGCGTACTTTTTTCCATTGCTGTAAGGATATGTTTGCAAGGTCAAGGTCGCTAAATAACATGTTTCCACTCTTTATCGGCAATAGTCCGATTAAAGCTTTGCTGAGTGTGCTTTTGCCACAGCCGCTTTCGCCAACTAGCCCTAGTGTCTCGCCTCTGTTAATTGCGAAGGATACGTCATCTACTGCCTTAAAATGGTGGGTTGCTTTACCAAGCAATGTGGTCTGATCGGGAAACCAAATGTTGAGGTTATTGACTTGCAGTATTTTTTCTGTGGTTATAGTTGATTGGTTATGAGCTTCAGGTAATTCTTTTCCAACCTGGGTTTTTGCCGGATCGAGGAAGTCAGCGACAACAGGCAGTATTTGTCCTTTATGATCGGGTGATGGTCGACACGCTAGTAATGCCTGGGTATATGCGTGTTGAGGATTGGTCAGCACATCTTTTGCCGGTCCATATTCCATAGCTTCGCCTTTGTACATGACCAGTACCTCATCGGCTATGGTTGCTGCCAAAGCCAGATCGTGCGTAATGAATATCATGGCCGACTGGTGTTCCTGTTGCAGGTAGTGCATCAGGTGCATGATCTCCTGCTGCACAGTAACATCAAGGGCAGTAGTGGGTTCATCAGCTATGAGCAATTCAGGGTGATTGCACATAGCAATGGCGATCATTATGCGCTGTTTCTGTCCACCTGACAACTGGTGTGGGTAACGATCGTATATTTTTGCAGGGTCGGGTAACTGCACTTTTGCCAACCAATCAATAGCCAGTTTCCTGGCTTCGGAGTTACTGATGTTCTGATGTATAGCAATAGCCTCTTGTAGTTGTTTTCCTACTTTCATCACGGGGTTTAGCGCACTCATCGGTTCCTGAAAAACCATGCTTATGTGTTGACCGCGTGGAGAGTGGCTTTGTTTATTATGGCTGAGTTGTGATAGATCTATTGTGGATCGATCGTCTGTATGCAATTGCAAGTGCCCCGCTAGGGTAGCGGTCTTAGGTTGCAGCCCCATCAGGGCTAGTGCTGTTAATGATTTACCTGAACCACTTTCACCGACTATCGCCAGTGTTTTTCCCTTAGCCACAGAGAATGACAAATTATTTACCGCAGTAAAAGGCTGCATACCGCCAAATGAGATATGCAGCCCGTTTACCTGAAGTATGACATTTTCTTCATTCATTAAAACTTCATGTGCTTTACGGTAAGACCGCCATTGATCAACTGTTTAAGCGAATCGATACCAATACGGATATGCGAATCAACATAGTTTTTGGTAACCAATGAGTCTTTCTCTGCAGTCTTTACGCCATCTGGTACCATTGGCTGGTCTGACACCAGCAATAGTGCACCTGTTGGGATCTCGTTATAGAAACCTGTGGAGAAGATGGTAGCAGTTTCCATATCAATTGCCATAGCCCTTACTTTTCTCAGGTAATCTTTAAACTCTTCGTCATGCTCCCATACACGTCTGTTGGTTGTGTAAACAGTGCCTGTCCAATAGTCCAGATTATAATCACGTATAGTAGTTGATATTGCTTTCTGTAGTGCGAAAGAGGGTAGTGCAGGCACTTCCGGAGGGAAGTAATCATTACTGGTACCATCGCCGCGTATAGCGGCTATAGGCAAGATAAGATCACCCACATTGTTCTTCTTCTTTAACCCACCGCACTTGCCGAGAAATAATGCCGCTTTAGGATCTATAGCTGAAAGCAGGTCCATCATGGTTGCTGCGGTAGGGCTACCCATACCGAAGTTGATGATGGTGATGTCTCCGGCAGTAGCGCATTGCATAGGCTTGTCGAGCCCGACAACAGGCACATTGTGCATTTGTGCAAATATGGAGACGTAATTACTGAAATTGCATAAGAGTATATATTTACCAAAGTCTTCCAGCTTTTGTCCTGTATAACGTGGTAACCAGTTTTCTACTATTTCCTGTTTTGTTTTCATATAAAATGGTTGTTTTATTCTTTATTACTTATCGATTGTGTGGTTCTATAATTATGTCGCCCCTGCCTACCGGCAGGCAGGCTTACAGGGCTAATTTCTATATTCTTTTTTTTTCGAGGGGTTGAAACCCCTCGCTATTTATTTCACCCTTTCTGGGTTGTTGTTTTATGAGTTTTCATTTTTCAATCTTAATTTAATACCCAACTTACTATGCTTATGGCCGTATAGGAAGTAGATACCCAAACCTATAAACAACCACAGAATGAATCTTTGCCAGTTTGTTGTGCCTGATTCGCTGAGCAGATAAGTACAGCACAGGAAGCCAAGGATAGGTATCAATGAATACTTTTTGAAGAAAGACAACACTGCAGTCATAAAGAACAAAAGACCGAAGCCAATATAAGGCACCTTCTCAACAATATTTATGCGTACAACTGGGCCTATCTTATCGTGTGCAGAAAAGAAGTTAATGAGCGATTCATGATTAAAAGTCCAAAGCAACCATACTGCAGTTAGAAACAATCCGGGTACGATCCATTTTCCACTAACGTAAGGTGTTTTAAATTTTGAATCAGGGCGGTTCTTGTCGTTATGGAACTTTACTATGCCACCGCATACCAATACAAAAGCAAACAAAGTACCCACACTGGTAAGGTTTACGACTTCATCAAGATTGAGGAATAGCGCAGGGACACCTACCACTACACCTGTAAGGATAGTAGAGAAGGACGGAGTCCGGTACTTCGGGTGCATTTTTGCAAATACAGGTGGTAGCAGGCCATCGCGGCTCATACTCATCCATATACGTGGCTGGCCCAGCTGGAATACCAATAATACACTGGCGGTAGCTATTACCGCACCAACCGAAATGATAATGGCCAGCATATGCGCAAACTTAGTATGGATGTTGCCAAATACAAATGCCAGCGGATCACCAACGTTCAGATTTTTATAGCTGACCATGCCTGTGAGTACCAGTGCTATGGCTACAAATACTACAGTGCAAATAATGAGGGAGTAGAACATAGCCCTGGGCAGATCGCGCTGCGGGTTCTTACATTCTTCGGCAGTAGTGGAGATGGCATCAAAACCAATGTAAGAGAAGAACACGGCGGCGGTACCACTTAGTACACCCTTTATGCCGTGTGGTAAGAACGGTGTCCAGTTATTAGTATCAACATAAAATGCACCCGCAACCATTACCAATACAATAATGCCTAGTTTGAGTATTACCATGGCATTGGTAGATCGTTTAGACTCTTTTATGCCGATGTATATGATACGGGTAATAACAACAGTTATGAGGAATGCCGGCAGATCGCAGATCAATTTGAACTTACCAATTGATGGTGCATTTTTCCAGGCAAGTCCCGCTTCCTCGCTGGTGAGCTGGTGGGCTTTTGCCGACCAATAATCCATACAGAGATACTCGGGTATGTGTAGCTGATAACCACCAATTTTTATATGGTTGACGAGCGAAGTGAAGTAGTCGCTCCAGGATATGGCTACTGCAATATTGCCTATCGCATATTCCATCAGCAGGTCCCAACCAATTATCCAGGCTATGATCTCGCCGAATGCCACGTAAGAATAAGTATATGCGCTGCCCGATACCGGTACCATGCTGGCAAACTCTGCATAACACAACGCTGAAAATCCGCAGGCTACAGATACAAAGAGAAACAGCAGGATAATGCCCGGGCCGCCCGCAAAGCTGGCTCCGCCTATTGTGGAGAAAATACCTGCACCCACTATGGCGGCAATACCCATAAAGGTAAGGTCGCGGGTAGTGAGGATACGTTTCATCTCGCCCGAGCCATGTCCGTCGCCAAGGCCTTCAGCAGCCTCTTTTATAATAACTTCAACTGATTTTTTACGAAATAAACTCATTGATTTTCAAAAGTAATGATTAATTCTATGGGTTTTGACAGCAGATCATGAGGTGGCAATTTCTACATGAAGGCTCTTTTATAATCTAAAAAGCCCCGCTTTTGGCAGGGCTTCTCTGGTTATTATCGTTACAATTATGGTTTACCTATATTGAACCATCCATTAGTTACACTCAAAACTAGAGTTTTTGATGTATCCAATGCCTGGAAATGGAATTTACCAATGATCCTTTGCGGGTCATTCCTCAATATCTGCACCTGGCCTACATTGCCCAGGTTACTATAGTAAGTTACTGCATTTGCACCAATGCTATCCTGATACATCATCAGCCTGTATGTATTATTCAAGCCAAGCGGGTAAATATTGGTTGCATAAACATCATTAAGTTCCAATCGAAGACCACGTCCCGGGCTTATATAACCGGTAATGATGTTAGTGCCGGTTGGCGACAATGAGAAACTTACCTTCGTAGAATCTACGTTGAAGAAGTTTCCATTAATATTGGCGCTTATCGCATCTGTCCCGGTCCAGTTAAAGCCTGCTGAATCCAACACATACAATGGATTGAGGCTTATGTTCGCATTAGAAGATAGATTGGCATTATAGTCGCCATTACTACATGCAAAAAATGTGCATGCAGCCAATACAGCGATGATAGAGAATAGAACCTTTTTCATACTTTTTTATTTTAGCCCGCTAAAGATACTCAATAAAATGATAAATTAAATACTGCAATATAAGCGTTTGCGCACTTAATTGTTTATTTATACACAATGATAAAACAAAATATTAAATTACGGAACGCTTTTTGATTAGAAATACTTCATGTTCAGGTTTTTTTCTTTGTTTATTTTACTGATCACATTTTCTTTCCTGCCCACATACGGACAGCAGGTTATGTCTGCTAAAATATATGATGCCGAGAGCAAGCAGCCCATACCTTTTGCAACTGTAAGGTTCAGCGTAGCCGGTCATGGAACCATAGCAGACCTTGATGGTCTGTTTATTATCAATGAGCAAGAATCTGGCATTAATTGGGTAGAGATCTCGTGCCTGGGTTATCAATCGCTAAAGGTTACTATACCGTTCAAAAGCGATAAGATATACCTGCAAAGAACCGACAACGGGCTAACTGAAGTTGTGATCAAACCGCCGTATGATAAGATCGGACGAGTACTCAATGCAGCCATAGCCAATAAAAGCAGCAATAACCCTGACAAATATGACTGGTACCGCTGCAAGGTCTATTATAAAATGCTCGCAGATATTTCGCTGCCCGATTCTGTACTGAATGACACAGGAAAGGATGCCAAAGAAATGCGGGATATACTGGCTACACAGCATCTGCTGATGTCGGAGACCTACAGTATCCGCACCTGGAAACAGCCGCAGCAGCTACAGGAGGAAGTAATAGGATCCAGATTTTCGGGGCTGAAGAAATCTCTGTTTACGGGTCTTATAACTGATGTTTTGCCATTTCACGCCTATAGCGATTATATTCAACTGAATGGCAAAGACTACCATAATCCGCTAAGCAAAGGGTATGAGCAGTATTATAAGTTTGACCTTGTGGATGAGATCAACCAGGGGAATGATACCACCTGGGTGCTTAGTTTTAAACCCAGGGCTAAAGTGCTGAATGAACTTAAGGGGATGCTGTATATCAACTCACATGGCTATGCTATATCGCATTTTATAGG
>CANBQQ010000191.1 GCA_947371715.1 Flavipsychrobacter stenotrophus | reverse complement strand
ACAGTACCGCCCGCACTTATGTTGTTGAACTCGCGCTCTATATCCGTTTCATTGCTGTAGTCCATAGACATAGAGAAGTTGTCGCCCATGGTTATTTTGTGCTGTTCGCCACCATCAGAGAACATTACCGTCTGGCCATGTATCTTCATAGCAGCGTGCATGATCTTTTCTTTCTGACCCTCGGCCATTGGCATGCCTTCATGGTCACCAAAGCGGATCATGTTTTCAATGGTAGCGCCTTCTATAGCGTCTTTGTAAAAATTCATGGCAGCCTCTGTTGTGCCATTGAAATTGAGATAGATGTTAAGTCCCATGTCTGATATGTTTTTAATATTGGCAAGATATTAAAAACTCTGAATTTCTACATCCACTATTCTTCGAGTTCTTTTATCAGCTTATCCAACTGCTGAAGCTGTTTACCAAAAAATAATTTGAACAGCCACCTGGCAAAGAAATAATTGACCGGAGTAAGTACTACAATTGCGACGACGAGTGATATGATGACAACCTTCTCTCCTATAAAAGCTTCTATCGGTTTACCTGACCCTACCACACCGCCAATCAAAAAACCGGCAGCTATAGAAAGCGGATAAATAAAGATGGATACCTTCTGCTGCACATCCATATAATGTTGCATGGCAGCCCGGGTGTTCTTTAATTGCTCCAGCAGGCTCAATGAAGGATCTATCTGCGGATCTATTCCCTTGTATAACCTAACGGAGATCACCAGTATCCATATGCAGAATACATCTACCACCGCCAGCATCACCTGCACCTGCCATATGGCAAAGTAGAACGTGGCCCAAAACAGATATGCCGTGGCAACTAACGATAAAATAGTACTGGAAAGTATATTTTTCCTGAGCTTGCTCAGCACACCATGACTTTGCAGTCTGGACACCTTTACCTTCCCAAACAGGTCATCCAGCATATCGTCTTCAGGCTCGAAATTCCGCCATTGCTCTTCTATCTCCATGACGTTAGTGCTTTAATAGTTTAGTTAACTGATCTTTTATGCGGTGAATCTTCACCGCCACATTACCTGTAGAAATACCCACTATAGTACCTATCTCCCCATTGTCATATCCATCCAGATGCAGCGATATAATAGCTCGGTCTGACTCCGCAAGGCGCCTTATGGCCTGGTACAGGCGCTTACTATCTTCAGTAGCAAGTGCCTGGTGCTGAATTGCCGGTGCCAGTGGCTCTACATCATCGGTATAGGTTACTATCTTTTGTTTGCGTTTATGGGTGAGGATGGTATTTAAGCACACCCGGTATAACCAGGTTGAGAACTTAGCCTCGTTGCGATACGATTGCCTGCCGTGCCAGCTCTGGTATAGTACTTCCTGGTACAGGTCTTTCTTTTCTTCCGGGTCATTGGCATAGAGCCCTATGAGCTTGTTGAGCAAGCCCTGGTTCTCCCTTATATATGCCATAAACCGTTGCTCGTCCAATGAAGCGCTTATTTAGTAACCGGTAAAATTATCATCAATGCAAACAGTATGAGTGCCAGCAACAAGTGTGCTATCAACCACGCCTTTTGATAAAATGGTCTTTGCTTCCACATCACTGTCTGATCGAACGGATCAAAGACCAATGCCAGTCCAATATACATAAGTCCCTCCGACACCGAACCCTTTACAATAAAAAAGAACAGCCCCAGCAGCGTGAAAGCGGCATAGATCATTTTATTAAACGGTCCGGGTATGGTTTTGGGCGTTTTTACGTTCGTTTCCGTGCTCATAAAAATTGCTTTGTATTATTAGTTGCTCACCTGTTCGAAAAATTACAAGGAATAGAAAATATTTTTTACTCTATTCCGGCCATCAAGGCATATTACATTCCTCCCCAACGCTATATACCGCATACAATGCAAAACGCCCCCTGCATGCAGAGAGCGTTTTATACCTTTTTTATCGAATTACTTATTTACCGTAGCTAAACACCTTCTTCAAAATATCAGTAACTCTTGCTGCGGGGTTATTTCTGATCTTGCCTTCTTCCTCGGCTATGTAAAGAAATACACCATTCAGCGCTCTGTCAGTTACATAAGCGGTAAGGTCGGGATTTACCTTATTAAATGTTGTAGGTAGGTTATTATATACCTCAAACACTTCAGCCCAATACTTTGTAGCGTTTACTTTATCCAGCGAAGCGCTGATGACCGGCTTGAATGCAGCTGTCAGCTGTGCCGATGTTTTACCCTTAAGATACTGAGTAGCAGCATCATTATTACCCTTTAGTATGCCTATAGCATCCTGAACGGTCATACCGGTAATGGCATTGATAAATATGGGCTTTGCCTGTATAGCTGCATCTTCAGCTGCGCGGTTCATTGCCAGTATAGCCTTATCTACATAGGCGCCTAGGCCTACCTGGCGTAGTGTATTTTCTACTTTGGCCGCCTCAGGGGGCATCATCACTTTTACCAGTGCGTTGCTGAAAAAACCATTGGTAACAGACAGTCTGCCGGTAGCATTTTGCGCACCTATTTCCAGTGCCTGCTTCAACCCCGATACTATTTCGGTATTAGTGATGGTTGTTGTTTTACTGCTTGCCTTCCTCCTGTTCCCACCAATAGCACGGGTTGCATCATTCACATAGTCTCGCAGCATTTGTCCCTGCGCACCAATAGAGAGGCAGGTAAACACTGCTAGTCCCATCATTATCTTTCTTGTCCTTGCCATTATATCCTGTTAAGTCTTTTGTTACGTTATATGCTATTTGCCCTTCTGGCCACCACCCTGCGGTGCACCGCCGCCGCCGCCATTGTCATCACCTTCTCCGTCCTTCATGTTCTTGCCACGATCTTCGGTATTAGGCTGCGTTGTTTTCTTGGTTTCTTCCTTCGGGCGTTTCATTTCTTTCTTATCACCTGCAATATTCTTGCCAACATCTGTTTTACCAAAGCGGTAAGTGAAAGTTATATTGCCTATTCGGGTTTCTTTAACACGATTTATGGTCTGGTAGTACTGCGCCTGGTCAAACTCATTGATGAACCTGTGTGTTTTGAAAATGTCTGAAACATTCAGCACCAGTGTTGCTTTGCCTTTCAGCATGTTCTTTCTCAGTGCCAGGTCTACCCAGTAAGTATCTTTGGTCTTTCCCTGTGCTATCACCTTTTCCGATTCATAATTACCATTGGCCTGCAACGAAAATCCTGCCGGCAACTTCAAACTCGTATTTGCCTTGGCAAACCAACCAAAACCACTTCTGTTAGGAAAATTGGCCACCAGATCGGCATTGCTGCTACCTATGATCAACTGATTCTGAAACAAGTTCACATTCACAGTTGCATCCCATATCTTGGTCAATTTCAGATTCGCAATTCCCTCTACACCATAGGTCGATCCGCTCGCCAGGTTCCTCGGCTTAGATACCAGCAATGATGCAAACTGTCCTTCACCCGGTAGGGTCACACGCTCTATCAGATTTTGAGTGTACTGGTAGTAAGCACTAAAGATCAGGTTATTACCCTTTTTGTCGAGCCTGTTATAACTGAACTCAACATTGTCTATAAACTCAGGGATAAGGTCGGGGTTACCTGTACTTACCGTGCTTGGGTTAGACAGATCGAGGTAAGGCAGCAACTGGAAAAAGTTAGGCCTGTTGGTTCTGCGGCTGTAATTCAGATATACTGTTTGTTGTGCCGGCATCTGGTAAGAAACAAATACCGATGGAAAGAAATTGAAGAAACTATTATGAAGACTTGTATCTCCTACCGACTCATATTTGCCTTTGTATTCCGCATCTTCCGCACGCAAGCCCACCTGGTAGCTAAACTTCCCCAGTTGATCGCTCCAGTTTACGTAAGCTGCATGTATCTGCTGCTCGTAATTGTATTTTGCATACAGGCTGTAATCTATGGCGGTAGGCGTATGAGGCTTGCCCAGTGTATCGGTTGTAGGCGTGTTCTTGCTGTTAAACCAATAAAGCTGTGTCTTTACACCTAATCCCAGTTTACCGTTTTTGGTGAACAAGGGATCTGTGTAATCAGCAAAAGCAGTAAATGTGGTATTACCACCGCCACCCGGGGCATCCTGGTTCACGTGAAACAGGTTAGGCCTGGCCACAGCAGTACTGTCGGCATAAGTTACATAGGTCTGCTCCCGTTGTATGGTAGTTGTAGCCAGCGTACCATCTATGGTCAGTTCTTCATCTTTCTTTTTAAACTTGTGCTTGTAGTCAAACGCGGTAGAAAGTGATAATGGACCGCCCGAAGACTTACTGAATCTGTTGAGGTGATATACCGGCAATACCGCCTGATCTGCTGTAGGGTAAACGTAATAGTCAGAGTTGTCGCTGAATCCAAACACCATCTTATTGATGTTCTCCGTTAGCGTAAAGGAATTGTATTTGTTGGGGTCGTAAGTCACACCAATGCTGTTGAACGAACCACCAAAATTACGGGGCACATGCTCATACGTATGGTAAGACGCCTTTCTACCCAATGTGTCTGCTATACGATCCTGCCTGTCGGTAATTACATTATTGTAAGTATTGTTGATGCGCAGGTTGGCATTCATAAATGCACTCCACTTACCCTTGCGTATGTTCAGGCCGAAGTTGCCGTTATACTTATCTCTTGTTCCCGCACCCAGCGTCACGTTGCCGTTAATACCCAGGCGACCATCTTTTTTGGTAATGATATTGATGATCCCGGTTGTTCCCTGTGCGTCATATTTAGCCGATGGATTAGTGATCACCTCTACACTTTCTATACTCGAGGCGGGCATACTCTGCAAAGCCGAGGTAACATCAGAACCTAGTAATGTTGCAGGCTTACCATCTATCAGTATTGTTACACCGCTCTTACCTCTCAGGCTTACAGAACCATCCACATCTACCGATACCGAAGGCACATTCTGCAACACGTCGGTAGCGCTACCACCTGAACTGGTAATGTTCTTTTCTACATTAAATACTTTCTTATCTACTTTCAGCTCCACTACAGGTTTCTCACCGGTAACCGTTGCTGTCTTCAGCGTGGTTTCAGACTGTACTATCTTTATCTTGCCCAGGTTCTTCTCTAAAGAATCCGCCGTGATGGTCACATTAAAAAACTTAGTAGACGACCCTATCGATTCTATGCGCAATCTGAAATTACCCAGACCGGTTGGTGCTATACTAAAAGAACCATCGTCTTTAGAAAGATCTCCGTTTACAATAGATGAATCCTGGCGCAGCAAAGTAATAGTGGCATAAGAAAGCGGATCTCCTTTCGAGTCTATCAATTTACCAGATATTTTTCCGGTAGTGGCAGGTGCAGGTGTTTGAAGAACAGGTTTTTCATTCAGCAAACCCGTTTGGGCCGATACAATATGTGTTGAAGACAACAACAGCGCGATAGCCGAAGTTGTTAATATATGTTTAAGATGTGGCATGAGGTTGCAAAAATCTATTAAATATGCGTAAATAATATTTTTCCGCCTAATAAAGTATTGTTAAGACAATAGAGTAAAGTGACTAAACAACACATAAATGAAAATATCCATTTAGCATATTGGCAAAATAGATGTTTACGACGCTTATAAATATCGCTGATCAATAATGTTTTTATGATGGTGAATATGCCCTATCATAATGAAACCCAATGCCCTGGGAGTAATAGTGAACGGCGCATTATTACCTATACGCTCACTATGTTCATCGCTCAGATTTTCATAAAACACTTCAGTGGCGCCGCGTACAGCTTTAAATTCGTTCACCAGGCTGTCCATGGTCCTTCCGCTTACGTCTACACCCCTCACGTATAGGTCCGGGTCCATCTTGTGCAGTTGCGTTTCACTATCTCCTCTGCCGGCCACCAATGCGCGGTATATAAATACACGCTCCGTATCTATCAGGTGCATCAGCACCTCCTTTATGGTCCACTTACCCGGTTCATAGCGGTAGCCTTGTTTATCTGCGGGAATAGCAGAATAATAGCGTATGGTGTCTGCTGTATTCTTTTTCAGCAACTCCATAAAATCACCTTCACCTGCCAGATCTATATAGCCCTGGAAATAGGGGTTGTATTCATTACTATTTGGTCGTTTCATGATGCTAACATTTTATGGTTGCAAAATACAATATTTGAATTTACTGACCCTAAGAGCCATGCGCATTTAACAACCATATCCACATTACCAAACAGCAAAACCACCATAAACACAACTCCATAACCACTTCCAGCCAAATCAAAAATTGTGGATATGTTCATTTGCACTTAACATCTCCCTTCCCGACCTTTGTGTGTTATTTTATAGGCGTGCCTATCTGTATAAGAAAAAGCACGTAGGGGCTAAACATCTTCAGTCCTGCATAAACCAGGGTTACATCTCAATAACAACACGTATCCTCCTTTTCCTTCAATCCTGTGACCTGTCATAGTGAGCTTTCGCCGAACTACTGATTCAGACAACCTCCATCGGGCACAATCGGGCATACGCAAAAATCACAACCAAATG
>CANBQQ010000190.1 GCA_947371715.1 Flavipsychrobacter stenotrophus | reverse complement strand
TGCCCTACCGATGCCGCATTAAGAAACCCGTTTTCTGCCTCATCGCACATCTGTGTGCCGCGTGCATTACTCAGGTTTATAACGGGCGTACCAATAACTTTATCGTCTTCTATACGCAGGTCTTCCCACTTCAGTGCTATGCCCTCTTCGCGGCGGTGCATGTAGTAGCCAATCGGGTTTTTCCTGTAGTCATCAAGCTGATAGCCTGAAGTAAGTAAACGAAAGCCATACACGTTTACCGAACTGTCCGAGAGCACATATTGCCGCTCTATTTTCTTTACTTTTTCTGTCATGATAGGGATACCGTTGTTTTGTGACACAAAGGTGTATCGGATTTCTATTTTTGGCAAATCGGAAAGTTATGGTGGTACACTTTTCGTACCATGGTGGTACGAAAAGTGTACCACCATAAAAAAAAATTTTGTGGATAACTCATATCAGTTTATTGTCGGCAAGGCGTCTATGCATAGCAAAAACACATTTATGAAAAAATGCTCGGGCACTAGTAAAAAGCACTAAAAAAATGGCCCATATTACTATATTACTGTATAGGAAAACCTCCTTAAAAGAAGTTTATTATACCAAATGGACATCAATTTTACCCTTTTTGAATACGTCAACCACTCTCCTCCTTTTGAAGGTGCCGGACACGGCACGAGCGTAGCTCTGTACCCTAAGTTTCGGCTTTTTCTGCCGAAACTTAGGGGGAGGTGGTTATTGCATCTGGTGTAATTTTAAAGTCAAATTGGTATTACACATAAAAAATCGGGCTATCTCAACTCCTGAGATAGCCCGATCAACCTATGAGTAACTTACCTCACTACCTTATGACCACCTTACCACTATACACCTTGCCATCAGCTATCAGCTTCACCAGGTAGGTACCGCTAGGCATATTCGCCAGCTCTACCGGCACCAGTAGTTGACCTGCTTGTGGGGTTATCGTTTGTATCTTTCTGCCGGTTACATCCATTACCGTGATCTCTGCGTTATTACCCGGTTGTGGTATCTCTACAGTGAACGAACCATTGTTCGGATCAGGATATATGTTGAAGGATGTCCGCACACCTGTGCCGCCATCACACGCTGCTGAAGCGATAACATGAAGTGTTCGGAATGCTACAGATGTGCCACAGATGCCGGTTACAGAATAGGTCACTTCTACCTCTCCTTCATGCACCGCGGTAAAAATACCCGCGCTTGTTACGGTACCTATAGTAGCCGCAGAACTACTCCATATACCGCCTGTCACACTCTCTATAAGCGTTACCGATGATCCCTCACATATACTGTCCGCCCCCGATATTGTACCAGGTGCCGGCAGCCCATTTACCGTCATCTCCAGGGTATCTGTTGCCGTTCCGCAGTAGTTGGTAAAGCTATACGAGATAATAGATGTACCGGTTGCAACACCTGATACTACGCCATTTGTTACAGTTGCTACAGCATCGTTACTACTGCTCCATGTGCCACCAGGCAATCCTCCGGAATTTGTCAGCGTAGCTATAGCGCCGGCGCACATCACATTTACACCACTGGTAAGTCCTGCACCCGGCTGTGCAACAACAGTGATCAACATAGTGTCAGATGCTGTACCGCAGCTGTTAGACATACTGCAAGTGACTACGGTAGTTCCCGCATATACCCCCGATACAAGCCCGCCACCCACAGTGGCGCATCCGTTACTACTTGTCCAGCTGGCACCCAACGGACCGCCTGTAAGCGTAATGTTTGAACCTACACATGCTGTTGTTGGTCCGCTTATACTTATTGATGTCGGCAACGGATTAACGGTCACCTCTATTGTGTCAATAGCTATACCACATGCATTGGTCGAGGTGTAAGAAATAATTGCAGAGCCTGCACTCACCCCGGTTACTACACCACTTGCTACAGTAGCACCTGTAGTACTACTACTCCATGCACCACCGGTAGCAGTATTTGAAAGCGTGATAGACGACCCTTCGCATACTACCGGAACACCCGTAAGCATACCTGCATTGGGTAATAGATTAACGGTCACCTCTATTGTGTCAATAGCTGTACCACATGCATTGGTCGAGGTGTAAGAAATAATTGCAGAGCCTGCACTCACCCCGGTTACTACACCACTTGCTACAGTAGCACCTGCAGTACTACTACTCCATGCACCACCGGTAGCGGCATTTGAAAGTGTTATAGACGCCCCTTCACATACCTCAGCAACACCCGTAAGCATACCTGCATTGGGTAATAGATTAATGGTCACCATCATGGTATCTGTTGCAGAACCACACGCATTGGTCGAGGTGTAAGAAATAACTGCAGTTCCTGCACTCACCCCGCTTACAACTCCACTTGCAACGGTAGCACTTGCAGTACTACTGCTCCATGCACCACCTGTAACGGTATTGGAAAGCGTGATAGACGACCCTTCGCATACTACCGCAACACCCGTAAGCATACCTGCATTTGGTAATGGATTAATGGTCACCATCATGGTATCTGTTGCGGTACCACACGCATTGGTGAGCGTATAAGTGATGATCGAACTCCCGGCTGTAATACCAACTACAGTTCCATTCACTACAGTAACTGCACTGTTGTTGCTAGCCCACACACCACCGCTTGCCGTATCTGTAAGTGTTATACTGTCTGCCACACACACCACATTCATACCTGCTATCGGGCTTATTACAGGTGGGTTTGTAATTATTGGCAATCCAATTTTTGCAGTTGCAAGATACATTCCTCCTACGGCAGCATATACTTTACAAGAGATAGTATCTCCTGCCGAATAAGCAGCATCTGTGTACAGATAGCTGTCGGTGCCAACACTAGTTCCATTCTTCGCCCATTGGTAAGATGCTGCGCGGCCTGTGTTGTGTCCTTGTGCCGTAAAGGTAATACTGGCCGGACCAATACATAGGGCATTCGGTGTAGCATGTAGCTCAAGCGAAGGCTTGCCTTCTTTCCTTACTGTATTGTTATAATTGTCACCAATATACACCCCACCTGAATCATCTGCTGAAAACGCAAATGCACCATTTATTCTCATTGATGGTCCATAGTCCGGATAATCTATATTTCGTGCACCACCCACCTCAGCAGTGATCACGCCTGCTGTATCTATCTTTTTTATGTCACCGATCAGGTAATAATACCCGTTGCTAACATATTGTTGTCCATAGTTGTTATTAAAAAAGATATTCCCCTGTTTGTCACAGCTTATTTTGCTATAGTAGGGCGATGCGGTCCCGGTTGTAGTCACGATCGGGTGAATATAACCCGAGGCATCAATTCTCCTGAATACACCATTCGAGTTTACTACGAGCGCTCCGTCGCGGTCTACCGCTATTGCCGGGTTACTTAGTGTCGCATTGATTGCCAGACCACCATCTCCGGTGTTTCCTGCTGCGCCTGTACCGGCTATTGTAGTTATAATTCCCGACGAATTTATTTTCCTTATCCTATGTCCGTTGGTAACATATATATTACCGGCATTGTCTGCCGCAATAGAGCCGATCTCAGTCATCATAGCCGAAGTAGCAGCCCCTCCATCTCCCGAATAACTGAAAGCAATAGCAGGCCCGTAGCCGTAATAGTTCGGCACAAATGTTCCGGCGAAGATCTTAATTATCCCGTTACGGTCAATCTTTCTGATGACGCCATGCGATGGGTCTGTTAAATATAAATTACCCTGTTGGTCACAGATTATATTCGCGCCTTCTACCACTATTTTCGCGAGTACTGCAGGTCCGTTATCTCCGGTGTACAAATAGGAACCATGCACATCAAAATTATCGGGCATGCCACATACTTTGGTGATCAGTCCCTCTTTGTCTATACGCTGTATTATTCCCGTTGTCTCCAGTATGTAAATGTTGTGCCCTGTATCAGTAGTAATGTCAGAAGGAGATAATAATTGGGCATCCATTGCACTGATGTTGTTAACAAATGTTTCGCCCGATATGCCATATCCCTCCTGCCTGTGCGGCACTCCTGCTATACGGGTATCCATCCAGTCACCAACATGCATCTCCCGCACCTTTGTGGTAGTACCGCAGCCATTACTTGCAGCATAGGTTATAGTTGCAGTTCCTGGGGAAACGCCAAACACCATACCTCCTGAATTAACAGTTGCTATAGATGTGTTACCGCTGGTCCAGGCATGCGTCTCTTCCCCCAAAGGGTATGGTGCAGTTAAAATCGAGTCTCCCGGAAAAATGCTACTCGCACCAAAGAATGGGGAAAGATAAGGACTATCAATAGCGAAGTTTTTATAGGTTGATATTGTACAGGTATTTATTCTCTTGGTATAATATACACTAAGGTAATTTGCGCCCCAGGTCGCCGATGTTGCAGTTACTCTTCCGGTAATGCTGTCTGCATAGTGGCTGCCTGCACCCTGTACTCTCCAGAAACCGCCGGTAGTGGCTATGTGATAGTTAACGGTGTCGCCGGGGCATATAAAGTCTGGTCCTGTAATAGGAGGTAATACAGCTCCACTTTTCACGTGTGTTACGTTCGTCAATGATGTACTGCCACAGGCATTGGTGATTGTTCTCGTTACCGCGGCCGTGCCGGCAGCTTGGCTTTGCAGGTAAGTGCCCCATACGCGCACAACATTGGTATCGCTGCTACTCCAGGTTATATCGGCGGTTTGTTGCCCAAATGTCACTCCCGGACACACCGAATCTGGCAATATAATTGAAGATAGCGTAGGAAGACCTGTGATTACCGTAACCCGAACACTCTTGAATAATGATGATTCGCAGCCTCCCGAGATAACAGACACACTATATAAGCCTCCCGACAGTGCTGAAATGCCGGTTATTACAGGACTTTGAACTGTAGAAGTAAAACCTGCCGGGCCAGCCCATACATAGTTGGCACCTGCAATAGTCGAACTGGCAGTCAATGTAACTGTTCCGCCGGCACATATAGTAATTGCAGTGTCTCCGGTTGTTGGGAAGGGAAGATTGTGCAATACCATAGGCCCGACAATAGTATTCGACCTGCAAGCATCTCCCGCAAATTGCAACCTGATATTGCTATATACACCAACCGGCAATCCAGCTATTTTCAGATGACCTGTCGAATTTGTCCGGCCATTAAAAACCTGCCCCATTCCATCTGCCAGGTAACTCACGCTTACCGAATCATTCGCTCTGAAACAGTTCAGGTATATCGCGCCATTTGATACGCCACAGCCAGGTGATACTATACTATCCAGCGCTATTGTACTACCACTTACCTGCACATGAACACTAAATTCAGTATCGCGCTGTGAGATATCTTCATGAATATGCAGGTAGTATAACCCACTGTCAAAAAGGGAAACATTGTTAATAGAAAATAGAGTATCTCCTGACAGAAAATTACGGTACTTGTCAAACCACTCAAACGAGTACGAGGTATTGTTAGCCACATAGGTGAAATAATCGCTCGGACTATAATAGTTTGGCCATGCATTAAGCACAACGCCTTGCCTGTTGGCTGCCACATGTAGCATATTATGAAATTGGCTCGTTGTATCCACTGCCGCAACCCTTAGTGTATCTCCTGCACACAGTGATAACGACCCGTTGAAAATCGGATGTGCTACCGGTCCTCCCACATGAATGGAAATCGTATCCATAGCAACGTAGGGGCAGGTCATTGTATCAAAAGCATAAGAATAAGCGGCTTTAATAACATACTCTCCGCTATACTGATAATGGGAAGAGTGCGTCGGGTCGCTCGGACCGCCAATATCAAAGAAGATACTTGCCGGCAGTGTATCGCGCACCACATTACCATTCCCCCAATCCAACCGCATACGATTCATTAGAAGTGGTTCGTAATTATCCCATGCTTGAAAGTTTAAACGTACTGTATTGCCATCCGTTCCATCTATTTGATCATAGGGAGAGAATGAACCCCAAAGATTAGTCAAAAAATGCGCGCAATTAAATACGAAATTGCAATCCATATAATCGTAGTACGTTTCATTACAACCTCCAGGGCCACTTGTGGTCAGTGTATAAGATTGATAATCTGTGGTAGTAAACGGTTTTTTGAGTACCGGACCATTGAATACTGTACCGTCAGAAAAAGCCCAGGTGAATGTATAGCCGGCCGTACCCATCGAGGTATCAGCAACCGCCAATTCATAAGTTGTATCTCTCACCACCAATCGGCTCACAGACCCGCTCAAACCTGAATTGCATTGACCTGTAGAATGCAATGAAAAGAAAAAAGAAAAAACGGACAGAAATAGTAGCGTCTTTTTCATAGCTATGTAGTTTAAAATGCTTTATAAAGATACTTATTACTACGTATTGAATTAAAACTTTTCACCAACGGTCGTTTTTGTTCACTAACGGCAACATACACCAATAATTTTTAACCAAAAGCAATATTTCGCCAATCATAAATAAAATTTTCTCATGGACGCAGCCATTTTTTCATAACTGCAAATAATTTATGCGAATAGGGTTGACACTCAAAAATCTGGCATCAGTTATCCACATAAAAAAGTTTTATGGTGGTA
>CANBQQ010000189.1 GCA_947371715.1 Flavipsychrobacter stenotrophus | reverse complement strand
ACAGAAAATTTTTCTTTTTCAAGGGAACAATTTTCAACCCTGATGCCGTATCATATCTGCACTGATATAAACGGCGTGATCATTTCGTGCGGAACAGGAATAGCTGCCGCATGTGAACTAAAAACAGGATTCAATCTGCTCGAACATTTCACTTGCAAAAAGGTACACACTAACGAAACAGTACTTGATTTCGATGGTGCAATTTGTTCGATTGAAATAGTACTTTGGGCCAATAATAACCCGTACGTGGGGTTTATAGGAAAATTTGAACCGCTGCCCCAGTCGGGAAATTACCTGCTGGTCTGCTATCCATATCTTTATAATAATAGCAAGATCCCCGTCTACACGCCTTCTCAGGCGCAAATAGCATTTCTGTCGCACCTGAAAAAGGTATGCACAAGCCATGGATTGGATGTTAACTGGGAAAAATTTTCGGAGCAATTCATGTCGAACAAATACCTGACCATAAACACTGACATCGATGAAGAGTATGGCATTACACTGTCTAACGCAGAAGGCAATGTTGTGTGGTGTAACAGAACATTTGAAAGACTAACGGAAAGACAACTCAGCGAGATAGCAGGGAAGCGCCCACGAAACTCAATATATGGGAGGCACTCTGTTTACATTGATACAAATTATGTAGACAATAAAATAAAAAATGGCGAACCATTCTATTTCGAAAATATTGGCACTTCAAAAACCGGTAAAGAATTTTGGTTTGGCGCCAATGTGCAACCTATTTTTGATAACAGCAATAACATAACAGGACGTATTCATTACCTGAAAGATATAAACAACCGAAAGGTAAAAGAGCTGGAAATAGATGAGAATGAGAATCTGCTAACGCTGGCTGTAGAAGCTGCTAAAGCAGGTCTATGGGCTTATGACCTATTAACGGAAGATTTCAAAGTTTCGAAAGAGTATAAAAAGATCCTTGGGTTTGATGTACGTGAAGAACTCACATTTGAAATGATAACCGCTAAAATACACCCTGAAGATCTGGCCCACCTGACAAACGAAATAGACCCCTATCTGAGTGCCGACAACCCCAGCTTCGTTTTTGAACATAGGGTAATGGTAGCAGGAGCATATAGGTATTTCAACGCAAAAGCAAATTGTATAAGATTCACCGATGGTGGGCGACCTACCAAATTAGTAGGCACACTAAGAGATGTAACCAACGAGAGAGAACGTGTACTTGAAATAGAACGACAAAAACAATTTTATCACAGTATACTCGACAATATTCCGGCAGATATTGCACTATTCGACGCACAACATAAATACCTCTACGTTAACAAGACGGCGGTCAAAAATGATGAATTGCGCAACTGGATAATTGGCAAAGACGACCAGGAATATTGCGAATACCGCCACCTTGACCCATCTGTTGCCCAACAAAGAAGAGCAGTTTTTGATAAGGTCACCAAACAAAAAGCAACGCACAAGTTTGTAGAAAGAAAAGAAACCGAAACCGGCGAACAATACATAAAGCGTGTTTTCTATCCTACTCTCAACGACAAAAATGAGATAGATATGGTAATTGGTTATGCAATGGACATAACTGAACAGGTAGAAAATGAGCAATATGCGCAGCAGCAAGAAAAAAGGATGAAAACTATCCTTGACATATCGAGCGATGGCATATTCAGGTGCAATGCAGACGGAGAAGTGACCATGTGCAATGATTCGTTCCTGAAAATACTAAACGTGAAAGAAAGCGATCCGCTAAATATATTCAGATTCATCTCTGACGACGACCGGGATAAATTCAAGGCGCATGCAGCAACGGCTATAGATACCGGCGACAAACAAGTTGGCGGGTTCATCTTAAAAAACAAAATAAACGGGGAGCATAGGTATTGTGATTACAATCTGACACGAACAGTAATCAGCAAAAGCAGATCTTTCAGCGGAAGAATATCTGACATTACAGAAGTGGTAATGAAAGAAAAGAACATGCAAAAGGCTATCGATGATGAAATGCAACTGAATAAATACAAAACGCAGTTCATTCATATCTCATCGCACGAACTAAGGACACCACTCACGATAATACAGGCCAATGCAGAGATCTTACAACTATGCTTAGGCAACCCTGAATTGCAGAAAAAGAAGGACCCAAATATACTTACAGGCAGAATAATAAAGGAAGTAGAGATAATGACCGAGATACTTAACCAGCTAATGATGGTAAGTAAAATAGAAAACGGGAATATAGAACTGGATAGGCAACAAACAGATATAAGACAATTTATAAAGAGTGAAGTTGTTAACCTATATACACCTTATACCGACGGGAGGTTCCTAACGGTAAATATAGCTGACGAAATAGGCTCATGGAATATAGATTCCAAGATCTTACGTCATGCGTTACTCAATTTACTCAGTAATGCATTTAAGTATTCATACAATAAACCCGCACCTGTACTTGACGTAACTATTGAGCATGGTCAACTATTATTCAGCGTAAAGGATTTTGGGATAGGCATTCCGGATACAGATCAGCAAAAACTCTTTCAGTCGTTTTTCAGAGCATCCAATGTAGGAGTCATCTCCGGAACCGGCATTGGATTGATGGTGGTAGAATACGCGGTAAAAAAGCACAACGGATCAATAGACATACAAAGCGAAGTAAATAAAGGTTCAATTTTCACGATCACATTACCGGAATAAAAAAGAATGGAAAATAATAGAATTCTAGTAGTAGAAGACGATGACAATTTGAGAGAAGCTATTTGTACCTTTCTTGAGTTCAATGAATATGATCCTATATCTGCGGCCAATGGCAATGATGCCTTATTTATTCTGCAGAACGAACCGATAGATCTGGTGGTATGTGACATAAATCTACCTGATATATTGGGAACCGACATACTGAAAAGCATCCGTAACGATGACACCTTATACCGGATGCCTTTTATATTCTTATCTGCATTCGCAGATAAGAAAGATATAAGCATAGGCATGAACCTTGGAGCTGACGACTACATAACTAAGCCTTTTGCACAAAAGACGCTGATCGAAGTGATACAAGCGCGCCTGAGAAAAGCGAAGCTGGAAAATAAATATTTGATCAAAGAAATAAATGGAAGAGTGCTCGCAACCATCAGCAATAACCTTTCCCATGAAATAATAACTCCATTAAATGGCATAATGAATGGTGCGTATTTTATCAATAGCGTACCTGAATCTACTAAGGTAGCCGACATGAAAGATGCATTCTCATCTATTTATGCAGCTAGTTTGAGAATGAAGAGAGACATTCAGAATATGATCCTTGCATCTGCGCTGGAAACGCAAGGAACATTTACCATTGATCAATTTGACCTATCCAATAACATTAGTATTGACGAAAAGATCAAAGCAATTTTAAGCCAATACACTAATGTAAATGGCCAACAAAATATTGAAGCGAACATCGCACCGGTTAAAGTAAAAGGATCACAAAAGTACCTGCGCATTATTTTTACTGAATTAATAGACAATTCGCTTAAGTTTGGCATAGCCGGTCCGCCTATAAGATTAGACCTTTCGGGAAATGAAAACGGCTTCATTTTCAGTATAAGTAATACCTGTGAGGAAGGAATATCTTTTACCAGCCGAGAAATTGGCCTTTATAAAAAATTCCATACAGACTACTCGAGAAATGGCTTAGGGCTGGGATTGTTTGTTACAAAGAATCTATGTGAGCAACTCGGCATAGACTTCGAAATACATCAAAAAGGCAATTCTATAACCGTTAGATTGGAGTTCAGTACATCGCAGACTGACCAATAAAATACTAAGTAATGTAGCATTTTACTTTGATAAAATAAAAATAGTATTTACATTTAACTACGTAAAAACAAATCAATTAGGATAGACATATAAACCCATACGACAATGAATTACTTCAATAATTTCATAGTAGTAGATGATGACAAAATAAATAACAAACTCTGCCGGCTAAATATAGAAGCAGTTTATCCTGATGCTTGTGTAGAAACGTTTACAGATCCTAAAGAAGGGCTTGACCACATAGTGGCAAAATACGATGGTGCAAATGTAACAGAAAATGCCATTTTGCTGCTCGATATTGCCATGCCGGAAATTGACGCATGGGATTTCCTGGAGGCATTTGATAAGTTTAGCGACCGAGTAAAACAAAGAGTAAAGATCTACATCCTGTCGTCATCGGTAAACAAAAGCGATATGCAGCGCGCACATGATAACCAGTATGTGGAATACTACCTTATCAAACCGCTCACAAAAGAATCTATACACTTGATGGTTCATGTGCTTCACAGAAGACTTGGAATAATAGAAAATTAGGATGACATATCCGTTAGCAATAAAAGAGGCTGTAAGAAAAGAAGGGGTTGCTATTATTCCGGGTATCTACCAACCTAATGATCTAGCGTTAATCAAGGATGTAATAGATAATACAGATAATTCAACGTCCGCGTTCAGAAAATCGAACGGATTATTTGCCATACGCCGATTCTTACTAGAAGTGCCGTTGTCCCTCCCTTTAATTTTCAACACCAAACTTAAACAAGTGATCTCCGAACTGTTCGGGGATGAGTATTTTGTAGTTAAGTCTATCTACTTCGACAAACCTGAGGAATCGAACTGGTTTGTTGCCTACCACCAGGATCTGAGCATATCTGTTGACAAAAAAATTGCCTTAGATGGCTATGGGCCGTGGACAACGAAGCAGGACCAGTTTGCGGTGCGGCCCCCACTGGAAATATTGGAAAATAGTTTCACCATCAGAATACATCTGGATGAAACAACCGAGGAAAATGGTGCATTGAGAGTTATCCCGGGCTCGCATTTAAAAGGCATCTACCGTGCTGAAAACATCGATTGGTCTGTGGAAAAAGAAGTAAGCTGCAACGTACCTGAGGGAGGTATCATAATCATGAAGCCGCTGCTGCTGCATGCATCGGGCAGAACCACCAATGGAAAAAAGAGAAGAGTAATTCATATAGAGTTCAGCAAACAAGAATTACCAAAACATCTGGAATGGGCTGAGCATTTTTATTATCACCAACAAAACAGATCAGTAAATGATTGAGGTCATACTGGGAGATATAACTACAACAAAGGCAGATGCCGTTGTTAATGCTGCGAATTCATCGTTACTGGGTGGAGGTGGTGTAGACGGGGCTATACATAAAGCCGGGGGGCCGGATATACTGGAAGAGTGCATAGCCATACGCAACAGACAAGGCGGCTGCAAAGTGGGTGAAGCAGTAATTACTACGGGAGGTGAACTACCAGCTAAATTCGTGATTCATACAGTGGGACCGATATGGAACGGAGGCAAAAAGAATGAGGACATCTTACTTGCAAACGCATACATCAACAGCCTGAAAATTGCTTCAGAAAACGGAGTTAAAACCCTAGCGTTCCCCAACATCAGTACCGGAGTTTATCGATTTCCAAAAGACAGGGCGGCAGTAATAGCGGTACATACCGTTCGTGAATTTCTTAATGATTTCGGTGAAATAGATAAAGTAACATTCGTATGTTTTGACACGGAAAATTATGAGTTGTATCAAAAGCTGCTGGCGGAGTAGGATTCGAAAAAAAGAGCCCGCATAAAATCATTGTTATTAATGCCTTATTTTAAATGCAAGCCACTAGTAAATACGGCAATTGAATACTATATTAGCAGTTCATGGCGACAAAGTGTATGCCGCAAATTGAGTACCCAAACAATCAATAGCGAACAAAGATGAAAGTACTGATAATAGATGATGATCCTTTAATTTTAAGTGTTTATAGCAGAACCCTCTCGCAAAAAAATTTCACTACATTGACCGCAGCAAACGGCAAATTGGGACTTGATGTTTTAACAGCAGATGAAGAAATATCAAAAATATTGCTCGACGTATATATGCCAGAAATGGATGCCTATGGTTTTATGCAAGCAATACAAAGCGATAGTGTGCTGTCTGAAAGGTATTTTGAGATCTACATTGTAACGAGTGGTGAGAAAGAAGACATACTTAAGCGTTTCTTTGAAGATAACATTGACATGAAATACATAAGGAACATTCTTAAGAAGCCTGTTGACCTGCAGATGCTTACTGCAGCGTTGCAACTGTAGTTTCACCCAACTGTTCATATCTATCGCGCAAGCGTATTCTGCGAGAAATACAAAAGGCACCAGATTGGTGCCTTTTGTATTTTTAGTCATTTTTTGAATTGGTTGTTTTCTTTCGGAACCGAATATTGAGCATTTCCACAATGATCGAGAACCCGAGACAAGAGTAAATAATACTCTTATTAACCTCTTCGTGAAATCCGCTGGCTATTAGCACTACACCTATAACAACAAGGAAGGATAAGGCCAACATTTGCAACGTAGGGTATTTGTTGATAACAGCAGCAACTCCGCCTGCAAACATCATCATGATGGCCATTGAGATAATAACGGCTATGATCATAATTAGTACATTATCAACAAGACCTACAGCTGTAAGAATAGAATCGAACGAGAATACAGCATCTACTAATACTATCTGTATGAGTATGCTTCCGAAGCTATTTTTCTTAGC
>CANBQQ010000188.1 GCA_947371715.1 Flavipsychrobacter stenotrophus | reverse complement strand
TTGCGCCAGGAAGTTGGTACAGGTATCTGCTATCATCAGCTGCTCCTCTGTCCATTCTTCGGGAATGAAGATCTCTGCCGCGTGTGATTCTTTGATGAGGAACTCTCCACCTTTTATGGTTGTCTTTGTTGCGTTATCCGTGCTCATGATTATGTTAGTGTTTTTGTTTGTTAGTGTATTATATTACAAAACGAATACGTTCAGATGCAGAAGATTTGACAACTTTTGAAAAGTTGTCAAATCTTTCAGCCGGATGTGTTCCAAAACGAATACGTCCCTATACTAGATTGCTTCGTTCCTCGCAATGACCGGCTTTATGTTTTTACTTTTAAGTTTTAACTTTTGACTTCTTGTTTAATTCATCATTTCAAAAATGCCTGCGGCGCCCTGGCCGGTGCCTACGCACATAGTGACCATGCCGTATTTGCCGTTACGCCTTTTTAGTTCGCTAAACAGTTGTACAGAAAGCTTGGCACCTGAGCAGCCTAACGGGTGGCCCAATGCTATCGCACCTCCATTCACATTCACTATGTCCTGGTTCAGATCAAGCGTACGACATACAGCCAATGACTGTGATGCAAAGGCCTCATTCAATTCTAGAAGGTCAATATCGTTCTTTGTTAAGCCGGCCAGCTTCAATGCTTTAGCAATAGCATAAACAGGACCAATACCCATTATGCGCGGCGGCACACCGGCTACGCCATAGCTTACAAAACGGGCTATAGGCGTAAGGTTATGTTCCTTCATGAAACGCTCACTTACCACCATTACAAATGCGGCACCGTCGCTTGTCTGCGACGAGTTACCTGCGGTGACACCACCCTTAGCATCAAACACCGGCTTCAACTTGGCCAATGCTTCTATAGATGTATCTGCTCTCGGGCCTTCATCTGTATCTACTATAAACTCCCTGTTCTTCTTCTTACCATCCTCACCTACGTAGGTCTCCTTAACAGTTACCGGAACGATCTCGTCCTTAAACTTACCTGCGGCAATAGCAGCTGTTGCCTTCTTATGAGAGTTTAGTGAAAACATGTCCTGGTCCTCGCGACTCACATTATACTCTTTGGCAACTGCCTCAGCCGTAAGGCCCATGCCCCAGTAGTAGTCGGGATTGGTCTTAGCGATGTCCAGATCGGGCACTATGCGCCAGCCACCCATTGGCAACAAGCTCATACTCTCTACCCCACCGGCAATGATACAATCGGAGATACCACTGTTGATCTTTGAGGCTGCTATGGCAATCGTTTCCAAACCGGATGCGCAATACCTGTTCACGGTCATGCCAGGCACCTTGTCGGTATCGAGTGCCATAAGTGATATAAGGCGACCTACATTCAGCCCCTGCTCTGCTTCGGGCGTTGCATTACCTACTATTACATCATCTATCAGATCTTTATCAACCTGCGGCACCGAGGCCATAAGATGACGTATAACTTTTGATGCCAGTTCATCGGGCCTTGTGAAACGGAATCCGCCACGACCTGCCTTACCTACTGCGCTACGAAAACCGGCTACTATATATGCATTCATTTTGATTAGCTTTTTTTGATTTAGACAATTAGTTTCTCAGCACTTTACCACCGGTGATGATGCTTTGCAACCTTTCCAGTGTTTTCTTCTCTGCACATAATTGCAGAAATGCTTCACGCTCCAGGTCCAGCAAGTATTGCTCACTTACCAGTGAAGGCTGAGAAAGATCGCCACCAGACATTACATACGCCAGCTTCTGCGATATCTTCACATCATGCTCGCTGATGTAATTACCGGAGAACATGCTGTTAGCACCTATGTAACCAAGGCCAAGAGATTGTTTACCCAACACCCTTATGTCAGTTCTTTTTACCGGTGGTGTGTAGCCTTCATCTGCCATTACCAAACATTGTTCCTTAGCTTCAGATAATACACGGTTGCGGGAAACGACCACTATATCTCTACCCTTGCGCAGGTAACCATAGTCAAACGCTTCGTATGCAGATGTAGATACTTTAGCCTGACCTACTGTAAGGAAACGATCTCTGAAATTATTCAGCTCAATATCACCTTCCTGCAGCTCATCGCTCAGGCGCAGTGCAAACTCTTTTGTTCCGCCACCGCCGGGAATAAGGCCTACGCCAAACTCCACAAGACCCATATATAACTCAGCATGTGCTACAACCTTATCTGAGTGCAGACACATTTCGCAGCCACCACCCAATGCCATATTGTGTGGCGCCAATACTACGGGTATAGATGAATAACGGATTCGCATCATGGTGTTCTGGAACATTCGCACAGCCATATCCAACTCATCATATTCCTGCTCTACCGCCAGCATAAAGATCATGGCCACATTGGCACCGGCACTAAAGTTGGCTCCTTCATTAGAAATGACCAGACCCTTATATTCTTTCTCTGCAAGGTCTATAGCCTTGTTGATACCTTCCAATACTTCACCACCTATGGCATTCATCTTGGTATGGAATTCCAGGTTAAGGATGCCGTCACCGAGATCAGTTATAGTAGTACCACTGTTTTTCCAGATGGTATTAGTGGCCCTGATATTATCGAGCAATATGAATGATTCTGTACCCGGTATCACCTTGTAAGACTTAGAAGCTATATCATAATAGAGCTTCTTGCCATCTTCTACTTTATAGAACGTAGTGAAGCCTGCGGCCAGCATATCATATACCCACTGTGCCGGCTTGCGACCTGCAGCTTCCATATCTTTAACCGTGTTAGCTACACCCAATGCATCCCACGTTTCGAAACCACCCAGCTCCCAACCAAAGCCTGCCTTTACCGCATCATCTATCTTGTAGAAGTCATCAGTTATCTCAGGTATACGATTGCTGGCATAGGCGAATAGCGCATAGAAGGTATTGCGGTAAAAATCACCTGCCTTATCCTTAGATGCAACTAATGTCTTGATCCTGGTGCGCAGGTCATCTATATTCTTAGCAGCTTCCAGTGAAGCGAACTTTACTTTTTGCGAAGGTTTGTATTCCAGCGTCTTCAGATCTAATGCAAGGAATACGGTCTTACCATCTACCTTGTCTTTCTTAAAGAAGCCTTGATTTGTTTTACTGCCCAGCCATTTGTTCTCCAGCATCTTGGTTATGAATCCCGGAGTCTGGAATGTTGCCTTCTCCTCATCCAACGGCACATTGGTAGTAAGGCCATTGGCAACGAGTACCAACGTATCTAAACCTACTACATCACTTGTTCTAAATGTTGCAGATTTAGGGCGGCCAATAACCGGCCCTGTAAGCTTATCCACCTCTTCAACTGTCATGCCCATCTCTTCTACCAGGTGCAATACATGCATCATGCTATATACTCCTACCCTGTTGCCAATGAAGGCCGGTGTGTCTTTAGCCAGTACCGTGGTCTTACCCAGGAACTGCTCACCATATAACATTAAGAAGTCAGTGACCTCTTTAGCTGTATCTACTGTTGGTATGATCTCCAGTAAGCGGAGGTAGCGGGGAGGATTAAAGAAGTGTGTACCGCAGAAGTGCTTTTTAAAGTCTTCGCTCCTACCTTCGGCCATCAGGTGGATAGGTATACCCGATGTATTGGAAGTAATGAGTGTGCCGGGCTTTCTATATTTTTCTACCTTTTCAAAAACCTTTTGCTTTATATCCAGGCGTTCTACCACTACTTCTATTGTCCAGTCGCAGGTGGCTATGTCTTTAAGATTATCATCAAAATTGCCGGTAGTAATTCTCTTGGCGAATGACTTTCTGTATATGGGCGAAGGATTGGACTTCAGCGCAAAGTCGAGCGCATCATTCACTATCTTATTACGGGCCTTTTTATCGCCTTCCGGCGCATCTTTAGGCACAATATCCAGCAGGAGTACCTCCACGCCAATATTGGCGAAATGACAGGCTATTCTGCTGCCCATAACGCCGGAGCCAAGTACTGCTACTTTCTTAATTTTTCTGTTCATTGCTATATCGGTGCTGGTTAGGATAATTTTATTGAGGTGACATAATCGTGCCACCTAGTTTTATGCTTCATAAATGTAGGCAGGTTTTTCGCCGTTACAAAGGGCGGGAATTCGGTTGTATTGGTCAAAAAGTCGGAAAAGTGATAGTGAATGGGTTTCATACAAAAAGCGCAAAGAGATGTTGCCAGGGGTAACGGAGCGCTAATGATCTGAGTATCATGTTTTATTATGCACAGACTCTGTTTTGTGAGTATTCGACTGGTCCGGCTTTCTTGGAAGTCCAGAATTTTAAGTTGATTTATTAAATTTGTCTGTGGCACCCCCCACTTTTAAAAAACGAGCATCATGAGAGCAATTAATACATGGATCAACTTCAATGGAAATGCTGAAGAAGCATTCACTTTTTACAAATCAGTTTTTGGCGGAGCATTCACTAAAATAGTTCGTTTTAAAGATCTGGAAAGCGATGAGTTTCCGGTACCGGAAAATGAAGCCAATAAGATCATGACCATTGCTTTGCCCCTTGGCAAAAACAATGTGCTAATGGCAAATGACGTTCCCGAATTTATGGGGCGTGTAAACGAGAACGAAAACAGATCAAAGATAGTAGTGGCTGCTGAGAGCCGTGAAGAGGCGGAAAACATATTTAACGGACTATCTGCAGGCGGAACCGTAGAAGGCCCTATTGGTGACAGTCCATGGGGTACCTATGCCGGAATGTTCAGAGACAAATATGGTATTGAATGGATCGTGGAATTTGATCCGAGTTATAATGGGTAGGCTTAACTGAAGAGCAGACAAGTACTATTCTACGCCCTATCATTCATACTATACTGCGCAATGGATAAATTTGTGACGTTGGTAAATAAAAACACTCACTTTTTAGCTTGCTAAGTATCGTACACTTAGCCATCAAAAACAAGCACGACCGCGATTGTTGCGGCCCTACGGGACGCTTTAAAGAGAGGGTTCTGTTTGCTACAAACATGTTGCCACCTAACGGGGCAATAACATGTAACCTGCCTATTTCTGATGTTTAGTTGGTATTAATTCTTCAACGCCATTCTATACTCCGAGGGAGACAATGCGGTATGCTTCTTAAAGTACTTACCAAATGAGGACTGGTCGGGGAAGTGAATGTCGTCTGCAATTTCTGCAATGCTGATGTCGTGGTTGCGGAGGAGTACTTTGGCTTCCAGTATTACGGCATCGTCTATCCACTCGCCGGCTGTTCTGCCTGATACTTCTTTAATGGTCTCCGTTAGGTGCTTGGGAGATACGAAGAGTGCATCGGCATAGTATTGTACGTTCCTGTGCTCTTTATAGTACTTGAATACGAGGTTATGGAAGAGTGTATTCAGCTCTTCCTTACGGCTCAGCTTTTTGCTGATGATCGCATATTGGTATTTATAGATGGCCTCAACCTCATATAATAAGGTGGCAACTATACTGCGGGTGATCTCTGCCCTGTATGGATGCCCTTCGCGCTTAACTTTATCCTGTATCATAGAGAATAGGTCAAGCAGCATTTTGGCATCTTTCTGATCTACATTTACGGTGGGTATTGAGTCGTTCTTAAAGTAGCTGAACTTATCAAGGAAGTGACTATCGTTATAACTCTCAGTCATAAAGGCCTTTGAAAATACGATGAACCGGCACAGAAAATCCTCGCTTTGGTTATATATCCTCGATACATGAAATGGCGTAGACATCATCATGGCATAAGGCTTTGCCTCATACACTTTCAGATTGACCTCTACCTCAGCAGTGCCACGGGTGCATATACCTATGATATATCCATCAGACCGGTAGGGAAATTCACTCAGATCCAGTATCTGCTTCTCTTCCGATATAAAGAAATCACCCTCGATCAGCTTGGCAGCATATAGGTCTGCAAACTTAGAAAAACTGAGATGTGCTATCTTTTTGCTCATGGGGTGAGAAAAGTGTATTATGTTGATGAGTAGCAAAATAGTAAAAACTGACGAGAAAGAGCCATTATATTAGTGCAAAGCTGCAACGGGAGAAAGGGCGTATATGGCCAGGTGTTTTGTTCACCGGAATTTCACTTATTTTGCCCCTGCGTTATGAGGATAATTATCTCCACCATATTACTTCTGCTGGTCACCTTTTCAGGTTTCGCCCAGTTCAATGATTCCACGCATTATTATGTCGGTTGCAAATCGGCAGGGTCTATAAACCGTACTAATGCCAACAGCGCGTACTTGCTGAACAATGCTATTAAGGTGAGCCTGGACAGAAAGCAGTTTACTCTGAATCTTGCTAATAGCTGGGTGTATGGAGAACAACAGAATAAGCTGACTAATAACGATTTCAACTCAACGCTTGACTGTAATGTATACAACTCACTACCCCATTTCTTCTATTGGGGATTGGGCAATTATACATCCAGTTATTCTTTAAAGGTTATTGACCAATACCAAACAGGAGCGGGGCTTGCCTACAATGTTTTTGACCGGGCGAACATCAAAATAAATGTAAGTGATGGTATATTGTTTGAAAGCAGTGACATCCGTCTTACGGATTCTACGCACGATAAGTATACCACTTTCAGAAACTCGCTGCGGTTGTCATTCAAATTGAATATTCACGAGTTGATCA
>CANBQQ010000187.1 GCA_947371715.1 Flavipsychrobacter stenotrophus | reverse complement strand
TTTTAGAGCAAGAACCTGCAAACAGGGTCAAAGTGAGCAATGAAAGTAAAACGCAATTTCTCATTTGTTGTCTTTTAAAGCTGAAAGATACACATCAATTTTATTTGTTGATAATATCTGAGATAAATTTTATATGCTAATTTGTTTTGAGCACACTATTCTTCGGTCTTGGCCGCATCAGGCAGTACCCACTTCTTTTCATTGAGATGGCTTACTGTAACCTCAAGGTTGTAACGAGAGCGCAGGTATTCAGCCATCTGGTTAGCAGCATATACCGACCTGTGCTGACCACCTGTGCAACCAAATGCAATATCCAGGTGGTCAAAACCACGTGCCATATAATCCTCTACATTTATGGCTACCAATGCATTGGCATGATTCATAAAGTCGGGCATACGTGTTTCGCGCTCCAGGAACTGGCGCACCATCTCATCATTACCTGTAAGGTGCTTATATGTAGCATATCTGCCCGGATTAAGGATACCACGGCAATCGAACACATAACCACCGCCATGCTGGCCGGCAGACTTAGGAATGCCATTTTTATAAGAGAAGCTGGACACCTGTACGGTGAGCTTTGATTGCTCACTGCCACGGGTAGTCGCATATTTGTCCTGCATATCGGGGGCAGACATTTTTTCCAGCAATGACCTTAATTCGGGGTACGCCGGTGTCTGCGGATGATCTGCAAGGAATATTTCGAGATTCTTCAATGCCGGACCGATGCTGTTGATGAAGTGTGCTTTATGCTGCAACAAGCCACGGAAACCATAAGCACCCAATACCTGCAGCAATCTTACCAATACAAACTGCACATAGCCCCTGCGGAAATAGATCTCATCCATACGAGGTACATGCAATTCATTAAGGGTGCTGATGTAGCCATTCAGCAGATCTTCCTTCCAGGCAGCAGGCAGCTGTGCACGTGCCTGCCAAAGGAGGGATGCAATATCGTACTGCGGCGGGCCCTGCATAAAGCCCTGGTAGTCGATAAAGTAGATCTTACCTTCATACACCATTATATTGCGGCTCTGGAAATCGCGATACATCAATGTTTGCGGCTGTACACGACCCAGGTCTTTACTCAGCAATTCCATTTCGCTTATGAGCAATGAACGGTCGTACTGGATATTCTGGAGATCGGCAAAGTAGTATTTGAAGTAGAGGAGATCAGACATGATCGCCTTCTCATCAAACTGCTTAGATGCGAAACACTGTTTGAAATCAGCTTCGCGACCTGCTATCCATTGCGCCTTGGCCAACTGAGCCATAGCAGCATGGTATAGCTTACGGTTCTTATCGGTAAAGCCATCCTTTATTACCAGGTCGAACAAAGAGGTCTTGCCCAGATCCTGCTGCAGATAGGCGCGTCTGTCTTTATTGATCTTATAAACCTCGGGAACATTTACTTTATGCTTGCGGAATAGTTCGGTAATGTAGAAAAAGGTGTTGTTCTCAGCTACATTGGCATTGTACGTGCCTATAGCCACCGACCCACCGCCTGAAATGCGGTAGTAGCGCCTGTCTGAGCCTGAAACGGCAAGGGCTTCCATCTCCTCTACCTTTTTTTCAAAATGCTCTTCAAAAAGCTTTTCTAAAATAGAAGATATCTGTACTATAGTTTTAGTGGGTGTCATGCTTTCTTTTCGGGGTATTCAAATAAAATTACTTTTCTTTCTGCTAATGGAAACCTGTTCCATTCTTCGGCTTTGAACCTTGTGGCTACCATACCGCATGGTGGCATATTGTCTGTGCTGAAATCGGGCGACAATTGGTTAACGAACTCTGTTATTCCCGGGTTGTGCGCAATGATAAACACAGTCTTAACCTTATCACTTACCTCGTACAGCAACTCTTCAAAAACAGAAGGTATGCAATGATACAACTTTTCTTCCCAGCGGATATTGGCCAGATCGTAGCCCAACACCTCCGATATTCTCTTCGCCGTCTGCCGTGTTCTCTTGGCCGTACTGCAAATAATAAGATCGGGCATAATACCTGCCTCTTTCAACTTTTCCGCCATTTCCGGCGCCTCTCTTTTGCCTCTCTCGTTAAGCGGACGGTCGAAATCGCTTTGCAGCGGATTTGCCCAGCTCGATTTGGCATGCCTGATCATCACTAAAGTGCGTTGCATATTACCTGGCCTTATAAAATTTTAAATTCAGTTGTTCTCCATTAAACACGGCATAACTATCGTACCGTATCCAGTCTCCAAGGTTAACATACATACTTTTATCAGTCAAGGGATATTCAATTGCAATATGCCTGTGTCCGAATATAAAATAATCAATAGGTTCGTTCTTTAGTTCTTCTCTGGCAAACTGTACCAGCCACTCCTCTTCGCCCAGGAATTTCACTTCCGGCGTATCTGCGTGTTTGGGTCCCAGCCTGCTCAGCCAGCCCGCCATACCCACACCAGTATCGGGGTGGAGCCGGCGGTAGAGCCACTGCGAGAAATTATTGCTCATTACTTTTTTGAGGATCTTGTAGCCATGATCTCCGGGACCAAGGCCATCGCCATGACCTATGAAAAAACGCTTACCGTTAAACTCTCTCACTATAGGCCCGTAATGTACCGGCACCTTCATTTCTTCCTCAAAATAGCCCTGCATCCACAGATCATGATTACCCGTAAACACCTCTATCTGTAAACCCTTATCACTCAGTGCGGCCAACTTACCCAGGAAACGGGTAAAGCCCTTAGGCACCACATGCCTGTATTCGAACCAGGTGTCGAAAATATCGCCAACCAGGTAGAGGATGTGTGCATCGGCTTCTATCTCGTCGAGCCAGCTGCACAAGCGCTTTTCACGCTCTATGCTGGTAGCACGATCGGGAATCCCCAAATGAAAATCGGAGGCGAAATATACCTTTTTACCTTTTGGCAATTCCATGAGGGTGCGAAGTTACTTAAAAGGGGGTGTAAAAGATTACGATCATGGTCAGTTATCCTCAATTTATACAAAAAAAATACCCTGCATAAATAATGCAGGGTACGTATATGTTATTCAGAAGTAGTTATTTATCACGTTCTCTTCTGTAAGTGTCTTTGAACTTGTGCATTACACCAAAAGTAAGTGTAAGGTAACCAGGGTGGAAATTAGCACCGGCTGTAGCATCCGGCTGGCTCAGATCACCTGCAGGCATAAAGCTGAAACCTTCATTGATAGTAGCCTGCCATGTCTTGGTCAACGGGAAGTGTTGCTTCAGGCCGAATCCGAAACGTAGCGCAACAGGATTAACCCTATAACCGCTGGCATAAGTAGAATCATACAATGGCAATACACCGCCTGTAAACGATGAAGTATGGTATTCACGTGTTGTCTGGTCTCCTGAAACTTTAAAGCCCATTGAAGCATAAACATAGGCGTGCAGGTACTCGCGGAATCTACCAACACCGAGATCAAGAGTTGGGGCAAAATGTACATAAGAACTTTTGTGTATCACATTAGTACCTACAACACCGCTGTTAGTAGCATCGGGCACTCGCTTTTCATACTCGAAAGAATACTGCTCAAAGCCTGCATTAGCACCCAGGTACCAATGGTGAGCTACCCTGCGGAGGTAGTAAAAGTCGCCCGTAAGTGTATAACGAACATTGTGTTCAGGCACTGCAACAGATGAATTAGCACCGTTGCTGAAAGTAGGTCTTCCGGCTCCCAACTCAAGCCCTATCCTGTTTTGAGCAAAGGAATAACCAGCACAAACCAATAATAGTAGTGTAAGTATTTTACATTTCATGGGCGAAAAATAAGCAAATTTTCATTTGTAAGCGAGAAAAACACAAGAATTATTTGAGTTTCGGGGGGATTGGCTACTTTTTAGCAAACTTCCACCCGAACCCGATCCTAATTGAAATGTAAGTGGGTCTGAATATCTGGCCAACATTGTTGTTGATCTTGGCGTCTGACGGGTCGTTGGTCTCACTGAGTTTGTTGGCCAGGAAACCTACGTCTTCAGTAATATTCATGTAGAACTTCTGGCTGATGGGGAAATATTCACTGAGTCCCATACCTAGTCGTACTACCATTTTATTGATGTTCTCCGGCTTGCCTATAGTGCTGTCGTAGGTAACTGCGCCCTGACGATCCCACTTGTGAAGTGTATCGACCGCATTCATATTAAAGCCGGCACCAGCGGTAAGATAAAAGTGTGTATTACCGGACTTACCAATACGCAGATCTATTACAGGCGAAACGAACGCATAAGAGCTGTTGTGCCTGATGCTTCCACCTACCAACTGGCTGTTCTCTTTGTCGTAGTAAAGATTGTATTGCTGAAGGAAAACAGATGCCCCGACATTGACCCGGTAAGGAAATCCTTTAAAGAAGCTTATTCCGGTAGATATACCCGCATCATAGTTATACTTGGTGGCAACTCCCGCACCGCCCCAAAACTGAAAAAATGTAGCTGAGAAACCTGAAAAGCTCAGCAATATGAATAGCGTTACAAGTGATATCCGTTTCATGACTGAAAATTAATAAAATTTTGATTTTAATGTATACTTTATTCCTATTTAATTCATCATAGAAGATAATACTACACTCAGGAAAGGGCATAAAAAAAGCCTGCTTTTCAGCAGGCTTTCAAAAATGTTGTTAGTTGGATATTACTCCTTAACCGCAAGATGATGTTTTGGTCTGTGGAACTTACGCATGATACCCATTTGCAGGCTGAAGTAACCCGGATGGATCGCTTCATCATTGGTATTACCCAAATGGGTAAGATCTGTAGCCATATAGTAGAACGCTTCAGACATAGTTACATGCCACATTTTGCTGATCGGGAAATGCTGCTTCAAACCAAAACCCGGACGGAATATAAAGCTGCTGATTGTAGAAGCAGAATTGTACGTAGTATATGGCGCAGGTGCAGCAGCATTGATGTACTCGCTGGTGGTCTGGTTGCCATTGGTAAGGAAGCCCATGTTCATAGCAATGAAGATGTGCATATACTGATAGCGACCCAAGCCGAAATCTACTGTTGGCGCAACAGTAAAATAAGAACTATTGTGGTCTATCTGCACCTTAGTGCCATTGGTTTTGCTGTAAAAGAAAGAATTTGCTTCCAAACCCAGCTTAACACCAAGGTATACATGGCGGTCTAATTTGCGCATGTAAGACAAGGCCACATTAGGCTTGATAATAACCGACTGGGTCGATCCAATCGTTTGGTTATCAGAACGTCCGGAGAATGTGCAACCCGATGCACCAAACTCTAAACCGATCCTGTTTTGAGCAAAGGAATATGTCGAAAGACCCAGAAAAAGGGCAATTAGTAAAATATTCTTCATTTCGTAAAATTAGAAATTAATTTCTCATTTGCAAATACATGTTTTCTCAGCAGCACACTTGCCCTATATCTGTCCTCGTGATAGTCGTTATAAAGTGCGTCTAATTGAGCCAGGCAATTGGCCGCGCCCCACTCGTCGGCCCACTGCAGCAAGCCTTTCGGGTAGTTAACACCCTTTGTCATAGCCGTTTCCAGGTCGGCAGCAGATGCTACATTCAGGTGCAGGGCATCAACAGCCTCGTTGATCAGCATGGCCAGAATACGATCAAATATTTTTTTACCTAATGCCTGATCCCTATTTGGTTCGGGCATTGTAACCCCAGCGGCATAGTTGTAAAAGCCACGTCCGCTTTTGCGGCCCAGCCAACCGGCTTCGAGCAAACGCTTTTGTGAAAATGAAGGTTTATAACGCGGATCGTAGAAGAACGACTGGAACACAGTTTCTGTAACCACATAGTTCACATCATGGCCTATGTAGTCCATTAATGTGAATGGCCCCATCTTAAATCCACCTATCTCGGTCATAGCCCAATCGATAGTTGCCATATCGGCAATACCCTCTTCATAGATACGAATCGCCTCCCCATAAAAAGGGCGTGCTACACGGTTAACTATAAAGCCGGGAGTATCTTTTGCCAGTACAGCTACCTTGCCCCATTCCTTCATCAAGCCGGCAGCCATGGTCACCAACTCAGGATCAGTTTGTATAGCAGGTATTACCTCTACCAAGGCCATTAATGGCGCAGGGTTGAAGAAGTGCAGGCCCATAACCCTGGATGGATTAGTACATGCTGCGGCTATAGACGTAATAGATAATGAAGAGGTATTACTGGCCAGTATGCAGGTATCACTAACTACCTTTTCTACTTCAGCAAAGACCGCTTTCTTTACTTCCAACTTCTCTACTATCGCTTCGATAATAAGTTCGCAGGTAGCAAAGGCATGGATATCATCTACAAATATGAGCCTGTGCAGCACATCGGCAGCAGAGGTGATCTTACCTTTTTCTTCCAGCTTTTGTAATGTAGCAGCCAGGCTTGTTTTAGCCTTGTCGAGCGATGCCTTGTTATTGTCATAGACCACAACGCTATGGCCGGCTATAGCAGCTACCTGCCCTATGCCCGCACCCATAGCCCCTGAACCTATGATACCGATTATTTGTTTTTGCATTTGGTGTGTTGTTCTTTCTGTATTCTGCCGGTCATTCCTGCTATGCTAAAAGTACGTCTGCAGGTATACCCAGTTCTCGATGAAATATTTTCGCCAGTTCTAAATTCAATGGCT
>CANBQQ010000186.1 GCA_947371715.1 Flavipsychrobacter stenotrophus | reverse complement strand
CCGCTGCACCCAGCGGGTCCACGCCAGGGAAGACACAGCCGTCCAGTCTTCTCGGTAGAAGCTTTGTATGTGGCCCTTATATTATATGGCTTTGAGCGTTGGTTAAACAAAGGCAAACTGCTTTGGTTTGTAGCCGGCATAGGTGCTTTGAGTTTCCTGCAGCCCTTTCTCTTATTTCCCCATGCGCTTTTTCTTGCAGTCTACATCCCTGTTCGCTTCAATGATGTATACGGACATGAATGGAAAAAATTTCCGCTGTTTATTGCAAAAACAATCGGTCTTGCCATATTAGCTGTGGCTATTAGCGCGTACCAGCTATTCCCCGATCTGCTGCAGTATATAGAGAGCCCGCGCGTAGGTGGAGATGCCAGGCTGATAGACACACTAAAGGCGCAACCAATATTCAGCCTTGCTGACCCTGTACTACGATTTACTACTACTTTCAGGACATTTGGCAGTGACATGCTGGGAACAGGCATGGAATTCAAAGGGTGGCAAAATTACCTGGAAGCGCCACTGTTTTACTGCGGCATATTCTGCCTCGTTGCCTTCCCACAGGCGTTTGTAGCCTTCAGCAAAAAGCAAAGAATAGCTTATGGCATCCTTACAGCACTGTTTGTTTTACCCATTCTCTTCCCGTATTTCCGCTATTCATTCTGGGCATATACCGGCGACTATTATAGAGCGCTGTCGCTTGTCATCACTATAATCTTACTGATGTTCTCGGCACGTGGGCTGGACTATATCCTGACCACAAGAAAGATCAACCTCATTGTATTAGGTGGTACTGTTGCTTTCTTGTTGATCCTGTTGTTCAGCCCTTCAAAGGAATTGGAAGCAAACATTAATCAGGGGATGAGGTCTACAGCTACGCTGCTGGTTGTAATTTACGCTGCTGTATTATGGGGCTTAACAAGACCGGGCTACATTAGAAATCTGGCCATAGCTGTACTTATACTTTTCTGCTTCTTCGAGGCGGTGTTTTACTCCACAACTACCGTAAATGAACGCGACATTGTAACCACCAAAGAACTTACAGAAAAAGTTGGCTACAACGACTACACGGTAGATGCCGTCAATTACCTGAAGAGTCATGACAAGGGCTTCTACCGCATTAACAAAGACTATCAGTCCGGGCCAGCTATTCATGCCAGTTTCAATGATGCAAAAGCTCAGGGCTATTTCGGCACTACCTCTTATCACTCTTTTAACCAGAAAAATTATATCAAATTCCTGGGAGACCTTGGCGTAGTAGACCCCAAAAACGAATTAGAAACCCGTTGGGTAAAAGGACTGGCGGAAAGACCATTGCTTATGTCGCTCACATCAGGTAAATATTGGATGAGCAAGAAGCCTGCTAACCAATTAAAAGTCTTTGGCTATGATTCCTTGGCAAAATTCGGAGATGTCTATTTGTACCGGAACAACTACTCTATACCATTAGGTATTGCATCCGATATTACGCTCGATGAAGCGGCATTTAAAAAATTAAGCCAGGGACAAAAAGACCTGTTTCTATTCAAAGGTTGCGTAGTTAGTAATGATGATAATGACCTGGCATCGTATAAAAAATACAACCTGGCCGATACTGCATTGCCCACAACACTCGAACTATATTTTCAGACCGCAAAAGCGATGGCTAGTGATAGTTTGGCGATCACAGAATTTAAAGAAAGCAATATAAAAGGTAATATCACCACTACAAGCCCCAAAATACTATTCTTTACCATTCCGTACGATGAAGGATGGAAAGCAACGGTAAATGGAGTTGACACGAAATTATATAGAGTGGACCTGGGACTAACAGGCCTTAAACTACCGGCCGGAAAAAGTACAATAGAGCTGCATTTCGAACCGCGCTATAGAGCTAAAGGAGCAATTGTATCGTTATGCTCAGCGCTGGTATTTATCGCCCTCATTGGAGTTAGTAGCAGAAAATCAAGAAACGAAGCTGTATAACATTGTTGTCAGCCAATATATAACATATGCTCATATTACAAATTGAGCAACAAATGTTACCTTTAAATCGTGCAAAGAACATGCTATACCTAAATTAATACCCGTGCAAAGAAAATTACGAACAGCAATAATCGGAACCGGAAATATTGGCACCGACCTTCTTGTGAAAATTACCCGTTCCGAATATCTTGAATGCGTTTTGTGTGCAGGACGTAATCTCAATTCACCAGGCATGAAAAAGGCCAGTGGAATGAATATACCTGTTTCGCCCAACAGCATCGACGCAATAATTCAAAGCGCAGGTGATATTGATCTTGTATTTGATGCCACAAGTGCGCAGGACCATTATACTAATTCTAAAATATTTAGAGAGCTTGGACTTATAGCAATAGACCTTACCCCTTCTAGGGTAGGGAAAATGTGTATACCTGCGGTAAATATGCAGGATTGTCTTGAAGAAGATAACCTTAACATGGTTACGTGTGGTGGTCAGGCTTCAATTCCCCTTGCGTATGCAATCGCAAGCGTCAATAAAGAGATAGAATATATAGAAACTATTTCCAGTATCGCTTCTCGTAGCGCTGGGCCGGCAACAAGGATCAACTTAGATGAGTATCTGCAAACGACTGAAATGGGGATAAAGTCATTTTCAAACGCAGACAGATCAAAAGCAATTCTCAATCTAAATCCTGCAGTACCGTGTGTTGATATGCAAACAACTGTTCTGGCAAAGATCGCCAACCCTGATCTTGTCGGAACCAAAGAAGCCATACTGAAAATGGTGGCTAAGTTGCAGACCTACATTCCGGGATACGAATTGATAGTAGAACCGATGATAGAGAATGGAAGATTGGCGGTTATGGTAAGAGTAAGAGGTCTGGGAGATTATCTGCCTTCTTTTGCCGGGAATCTGGATATTATTAATTGCGCGGCTATTGCAGCTGCCGAGGCATTTGCAAAGAAAAGGGCGCAGGCATAAACATCGAATAATGAGTACAAAGAAAATAATCATTACCGACCCCTCACTCCGCGATGGCTCACATGCGTGCAGTCATCAGATAACCGAGGAGCAGTTATTGGCGTATGCAAAAAGCGCAGATGAAACGGGGGTTGACTATATAGAAGTAGGACACGGCAACGGTCTTGGAGCATCTTCATTGCAATTAGGTGAAAACCTGATCGAAGAAAAAAGAATGCTTCAATTGGCGCGTTCTGTGATACATAAAAGTAAATTGAGCGTGCACGTAATGCCGGGCTTTGCTACAATTGAGCGAGAGATCAGGCAGGCCATGGACATCGGTGTCGACCTCTTCAGGGTTGCCTCTCATTGCACCGAAGCCGATATTACAATGCGGCACATCAACTACATAAGGGCTCAGGGTAAAGAAGTATGGGGCATATTGATGATGACTCACCTGGCAACAAAAGAAGTTTTGCTTGAAGAGGCACAGAAAATGCAGTCATACGGAGCCAAAGCTATTGTGCTTATGGACTCTGCCGGCGCTTTTTTACCGGCAGATGTAGAGTCAAAAATAGGCCACTTAAGCCAGCATCTTGTCGTACCTGTAGGCTTTCACGCTCATAACAACATGGGGCTTAGCGTGGCCAATTCACTCACCGCCATTAATGCAGGTGCCTCTATCGTTGATGCTACAGCTTGTGGTTTCGGCGCAGGGGCAGGAAATACACCGATCGAACTTCTGGCTGCGGCAATGTTCCAGTTAAAACTAGATAGTAACCTCGATCTGTATAAGGTATTGGAAACATCTGATCTGGCAAGAGTACTTTTCGCCAAAAATCTTCCGTTTAGTAATTCTACCACAGTAGTAAGTGGCATCACCGGTATATTCTCCGGCTTCGCAAAAATTGTAGAGCGCGTTTCTAAAGAACTCAAGGTCGATCCGAAAGATGTGTTTTTCGAACTGGGACGACGCAAGGTAATTGGAGGACAGGAAGACCTTATACTTGAAGTTGCAAGTGAACTATCAAAAAAAAATAATTAAAGCCTACAAACATGCCATCTATAAAAAAGCCAATAGACATTGTCAAACAAGACGTGTTGAACATTTTCGAGATGCATAGCCAATTGCCCGAACCACTTCGTAATGCACACATTTTTATTACCGGCGGCACCGGCTTTTTAGGCTCATGGCTCCTGGAACTGATTTGCGGATTGAATGACCAGTTTGATTTTAAGATCAAGGCCACGATAGCCAGCAGATCAATGAGTAAGTTCATTAAGAGTCATCCTCATCTGGTAGCGCGCAAAGAGTTTACTTTTCAGCCCAACGATGTTAGGAATCTCATTGAGCTGCCTCACGATACCACGCATATTATTCATGCAGCGGCAACCTCCAGCAGAGATTTTTTTGCGAGTTTCCCCACCACTGCTTTTGAAAACAATGTAGATGCTACATTACAGATATTCAGGCGCGCCGTTCAATTAGGTTCTATCCAGAATATACTGCTGGTATCTTCATCTCTGGTTTACGGCAAACAGCCGGATGATGCTTTAAGTATTGCTGAGGACTCGTTCGGTGGTGTGATCAACCCCTTCGACACCAACTCGGTTTATGCGGAGTCAAAGAGAGCATGTGAAGCGGCTGCAGCGGCATTCTTAACAGAAATGAAACTGCCTATTTCTATTGCACGCCCATTTTCCTTTATAGGGCCTTACCAGTCTTTAGATCTGCCATGGGCTATAACCAATTTTATGCAGGAGGCCTTTAAAGGAGGACCGATAAACATTATGACAGATGGATCGGTAGTCAGAAGTGCCATGTATGCTTCCGACTTTGCCAACTGGATCTTGCACATAACAGCATATGCCCAACCTCGCGCTGTGTACAATGTTGGCAGTTCTGAGCCGGTGAACCTTTTGTCTTTGGCAAAAATGATAAGTTCCTATTTCAAAGATGAGCCTAAGATCATAACGTCATCGGGCAACAATACTTTGGGTGGACGTAGAAATGTTGTCCCCAATGTATCTAAGGCACAAAAAGAACTACAGCTAAAGATCACAGTGAATATGGAAGAAGCTGTAAGAAGATCTATGGAATGGCATAGCACTAATCAATACCACTAACTATTCTCCTTATCCCGGGCAATAGTATTAATACAACGACGAAACAAATGATGATAAAAGTAAGTGATGCGATAGCGACTTTCCTCGAGAAAAATGGCATGACCCACCTGTTCGGTATAATAGGTGCCGGCAACGTCCACATTTTTGACTCGGTCTATCAAAACGAAGCGCTGCAAATGGTTTGTGTACATCATGAACAGGCCGCGTGCATGGCAATGCAGACTTATTATCGTACTTGCAATAAAGTAACTGCGTCTATCCTCACTACAGGGGCAGGCTCAAGCAATGGCATTACTGGCGTACTGAGCGCATGGGCAGACTCCATTCCCTGCCTGGTGATTTCGGGAAATGAAAACTCCAAGTACATTCCAGATAACAAACTTAGGATGTATGGTGTGCAGGGATACGACAGTTCCTTAATGGTAGAAAGCATTAGTAAATATGCGATTAGGGTCATGGATCCAAAGATGGCCGTTTATGAGTTAGAGAAAGCGCTGTGGATCGCATTAGATCAACGTCCCGGACCTTGCTGGATAGACATCCCAATGAATATCCAATCTTCTTTTATCGAGGAGAGTGAGCTGTTGCATTTCATTCCGGAATCGCTTACAAATAATGAAGTAAAAAGTGAATTACCCAAAGTAGTTTCATCAGTTCTTGACGAACTGGTGACAGCAGAGCGCCCTGTAATCTGGTTAGGACATGGAATTAAATTAGCTGGGGGCGAGTCTCTGATAAAAGAACTGATGGATAAACTACCTGCAGCCTACCTGGTATCCTGGGCAGGTATTGACATGGTCGACTCCGACCACCCATTACTATATGGCCGGGCAGGTGTTTATGGCCAGAGATCAGCCAATTTCATTTTGCAGAATTGCGACTACTTATTGGCAATAGGAACCAGATTGGCCATACCCCAAGTGGGCTATGACATTACCGAACTTACCCGTGAAGCTAAAATTACCGTTGTAGATATTGACAAGACCGAACTAGAAAAATACAGCGCACGCTACAATACAACTATATGTGCTGATGCAAAAGACTTTATATCTGAGCTCTTACAATCAATAAATACTACACCTATACAGTCCGGTATCTACACAAACTGGATCAACAGATGCAATAAATACAAGGCCGATTTCCCTTGGGTAGATAAAGAGCATGCTGACACCAATGGCTTTATCAATTCATATCGATTTATGCAACGGCTAAATGATTATTTCAAGCCAGACCAGATAGTTGTAACCGACATGGGCACAGCACTACTAAGTGGTCACCAGGTATTGAAAATAAAGCCCGGGCAACGGCTCATGACCTCAACTGGTCTTGGCGAAATGGGTTATGGATTACCGGCAGCTATTGGCGCATCGTTCGCAACAAACATGGGCGAAGTATTGTGCCTTAATTGCGATGGCTGGATGATGTTGAACCTACAGGAGCTACAGACAATTGCCCACTATAACTTACCTATTAAGATCATAGTGTTTAATAATGATGGTTATCTGATGATCAAACACACGCAGAAAAACGTGGCGCAG
>CANBQQ010000185.1 GCA_947371715.1 Flavipsychrobacter stenotrophus | reverse complement strand
TATGGTATGCCGAAGCGGGAACAAAGATGCAGGTAACCTTGCTCGATATTACGGGTAAAAACGTTGCTGAAACCACTGTACAATCGGGCCAATGGAAAAATACCACGCAGCTGCAGGCACCCTATGTACCTAAAGGCATATACCTGCTCCGCACCGTGATTGGAGATAAACGGTATACGGCGAAGGTGGTATTTGAGTAGGTAAAGATTCATGTTATTCATAGATTTGACAACTTTTCAGAAAGTTGTCAAATCTAATATTCCCTACATATAAGACCAACAAGATGACCAGGTTACCTTCACAACAAACAAATCATTAATTTTGCCACCAATGAGGTCAAAAGAATAGCTAAAACTGGCAGACGGCACCTGCGCTCGTCATACACTTTTTGGTTTTTACTTTTGACTTTTAACTTACATCAGCCAATGCTATCAATAATAATACCTACCTGGAATAACCTGCCGTTTGTAAAGTTGTGTGTGGAAAGCATCCGTAAAAACTCGGCGTATCAGCACCAGGTGGTATTACACATTAATGATGGCAGTGATGGCACACTGGAATGGGCCAAGAAAGAACGTATCGACTTCACCAGTACCCCCGACAATGCCGGCATATGCATAGCGGTGAACATGGCTGCCGGCATAGCTACGCAGGACTACATAGTATACATGAACGATGATATGTATGTATGCCCCAAATGGGATACTTACCTGGCGGAGGAAATAAAAAACGCCGGTACAGATAACTTCATGTTCTCCTCTACCATGATAGAGCCTACGCTCAATAACCCATGCGTGATCCACGAACATTTCGGCACCAACATTGAAACATTCGACGAGAAAGGCTTACTGGAAAAATGTAACACATTCTCCATGCCCGACTGGTACGGCTCAACCTGGCCGCCAACGATCGTACATAAAAAGTACTGGCACATAACAGGTGGCTACAGTATAGAATTGAGCCCCGGCGTAAGCAGCGATGATGATTTTGCCATGAAAATGTGGGCTGCCGGTTGCAGGATATTTAAGGGAATCGGCAAAAGCAGGGTCTACCACTTCCAGTCTAAATCTACGCTGAGGATAAAGAAGAACGACGGCCGCAAACAATTCCTGATGAAATGGGGCATCACACAAAGTACCTTCAATAAGTACTTTACCCACCGCAGCGAGCCCTACGCAGGCATACTCCCCGAACCCGATGAATCGATGCTCAAAAAACAAAAATTAAGAGCCTGGCTGAAGATCAAGATCGCTTAAAAATCCACTAACCTACCAATGGAATTCAGGCAGTAGAAAGCCCTGAAAGGGCGACATAAATAACGAGGGGTTTCAACCCCTCGACAACAAAACTACATAACACTAGCCCTGTAAGGGCGACATAAATTATGAACAACTTTTCAGAAGTACAAAAATTCAGGCAGTGGTGGTTGTGGGTGCTTTTAGCAGGCGTACTGGTGGTACCTGTAACTCTGGCATTTTACCACAACGGCTTTAAATACAGCCCCGATGTAATGAATGAAATACTCATTGGCGCTATAGTTCCGGTGGTGATCATGATCCTGTTTTACATCATGCAGCTACGTACTAAGATCGACGAGAAAGGCATCTATTACCGATTCTTCCCCATACATTTCCAGGTACTGGTTATCAGCTGGGATGAAGTGACTAAAGCCTACGTACGCCAATACAGTCCCATTCTTGACTACGGCGGCTGGGGCATCCGCTACGGACTGGGTGGCAAGGGCAAAGCCTACAATGTAAGCGGCAATATGGGTCTGCAACTAGAACTGAACACCGGCAAAAAGATCCTCATCGGCAGCCAGCAACCCAATGAACTGAATGAATTATTAGATCAGTTGGTGAAAGCCAAGGTGATAAAGGCAGAGGTAAGGAAGCCGGTGTAGTACAACACTCCCGAATGTCTCGCTGAGGCTGTCATGGTGAGCTTTTCGCCGAACCACGAACCGCGCATTCACTCGGGTCATATTCGTTTTAGGACACCAATACATCAGTCAAAACAATCGTAATAAAAACTTCTTAACTTAGAACCGAGCAGTAAATTGCTCTAAATATTATCCGAACTATGAAAAGAGCTTTGTTGTCCATCTTTACATTATTATCCTTCTTTTCGTGTTTTGCACAAAGCGAAACAGTGACTCTCGCCAAACTAAAGTTTGAACTACCTAATAATAAATGGAAGATCAATAACGATGAATTCAAACAAGCTTTTATATACAATTATGAACGAGAGGCAATAATTGATAAACAAGGCACCCGGATAATTCCGGTAATAGCTTTTATTGTAGAAACTATACCAGCGGGAACAGACGTTGTTCAATACTCAATAGCTAAAAGAAGCAGTGACAGAAGAGGCCTTAAAATTAGCGAAGTATTTAGCTGGGACACAAACAAAACAAAAATAACATATAAAAATGCCGTTGGATACAAAGGCACATATATAGACGATGATACCGGCAAAGAACACACGATATATTGGATACATCTTATAAATAATGACAAAGGTGTTCAGGTAATAATGGATATGACAAGCGAATTAGTTGTAAAGTATGGTGCTGAATTTCTAAAAAGTATTGAGTCAATCCGTAGCTACTAACCTAATCAAAAAAACATATCCACAGAAAATAAACCGCCTCAAACCCTTACCCACAAAGCCTTTCAGCCGATTTTTTCGCAAATTTTGTGGATATGTTTATTTGCAGAATATAAGATCCCTTACTAATTTGCACTCAAATCAGGTGAAAACCTGTACGCTCTTTGACATTATGAACCCTATCAAAAACAATAACAACCGATATTATTGTAGAGACGCATTGTCATCCTGAGTTTTTATCGAAGGGTGCGTCTCCACAGCGACTGAGCGAATAACCAAAATGTAAACCTATTTAGGGACGAGGCAGTAGCAGAAAAAGTGGCAACGTGTGGCAGAAAGTGGCAGATAGTGGCAGTTTGTTAAAATACCCTATAAACCTTGCCCAAAAAGGATTTCACCCAAAACACCTCTTTCAAAACTGCCACTTTTCAGAAAAACTGCCACTTTTATAAATGTGCATAAAGATTCATTGAAAGAAGAGAATATCTACTCTACCCACTTCTCATAAAGCAGGCGGGTAACCGTATATCCCTCCTCTTCCAGAAATTGCCGCATGCGAACGTTATTGACCATGGTAAAACGGGTTATTCGTTTCACTCCATCTTTGATAAACATCTGTTCCAGGTGGTCGTTCAGCTTGCGATAGATACCCATTCTTCTAAAAGGCTCAGCAATGTATCCGTCAGAAACATACAGTTCCCGGCCCTCATAAACTTCTGTTCGGCTATCATCCTGCTCTTCTACATATCCAAACATAAAGCCGGCAGGCACTCCGTCTACATAGGCTACAAGGCACACACCTTCACACTCTTCCTGCATGGTTATGACATGGCGCATGTAGCCCTGCTCAATATCCGGCCACGCGGCGGTCTTATCAAATAACAGGTACTCATGCTTATGTAACTCATGCATAAAACCTGCCATCAAGGCATATTCTTCTGCTATCTTTATGGCTTTTATTTCAAAACTCATTATATTATTATTTAATCCAACTCGGCAAATATCGTTACAAACTTACCCTGTAAATAAACCAATTACCTTCTTAACTTTGCAACTGCATAAAATAACCCGTGCTATTGTACGGGGTTTCACTTAGTTACTTGAATTCAGACTTTGAAGATACAATTATTTATACCTTGTTTTGTTGACCAGCTTTATCCTGAAACCGGGATGAATATGGTGAAAGTATTGGAGAAACTCGGCTGCGATGTTAGCTACAACACTGCACAGACCTGCTGTGGGCAACCCGCTTACAATGCCGGTTATAAGAACGAAGCAAAGGCAGTTGCACAAAAATTCCTGCAGGATTTTAAAGATCCTTCTTACATAGTTAGTCCCAGTGGCTCATGCACAGGCTTTGCCCGCAATTACTACGACAAGATATTTGAGAACAGCTCAGACCAGCAGCTCTGCCGCCAGGTAAGTGGCAATATGTTTGAGTTTACTGAATTCCTTACCGACATACTGAAGATAGAGAATGTAGGTGCTACACTTAATGGTAAAGCTACCTATCATGATGCCTGTGGCGCACTACGTGAATGCAAAATAAAAGAAGGTCCGCGCAAGTTGCTAAGTAATGTAAATGGCCTCGAGCTAATAGAGATGAAAGAAAGCGAGACCTGCTGCGGTTTCGGTGGAACGTTTGCTGTGAAATTCGAGCCTATCTCAATAGGCATGGCACAGTCAAAAGTTAAGAACGCGTTAGATACCGGAGCCAAGTACATCATCACTACCGATGTATCCTGTATGATGCATATGCAAGGTTATATAGATAGCAACAACCTCCCCATACAAACCATGCATATAGCCGATGTTTTGGCAAGCGGTTGGTGATTGGTAATGCAAAAATTAAAAACTTAAATGTAAAAACGCCCCATGTTTTGAGGTGCATTTCATCTCTATAGAAGACATATGCACTAATAGTACACTTTTAAGTTTTAAGTTTTTACTTTTTAGTTTTCAGCCTACCATTCACTGTGACTTACATTTACCGCACGGGTAAAGGTAGCACCGCTCAACCCGAAACGGATACCTGAATTGTGGCCTCTGTTACTATCCCAGGACTGAACGAAATCTACTCTTAATATGCGTAACAGTTTCCAGCCTATATTGTCTATACCCACAAAGGCCTCAGTATAGTAGTTATGATCGCTGGCGTAAAATGCATTACCACCAAACAGCAGGTACCATTGCGCCTGCCTCAGCAACGGTATTTTGTTACTCAGTAATCCATTCAAGTGATACTCTACGTGCGCCTCGCCGTAGATTGGTTCTTTATTGCTGAAGTCGTAATACTGCGCAAACTGGAAGCTCTGCATATATGGGTTGGCATAACCAATACCCCTGTTACCATACAGGTGCATCAGGTCGGGGATAGATACATACTTGCTGTTAAGAAAACCTCCCGCCACAAAATTGTACGATATTCTACCAAACAGCCTTAGCGATACATCGACCTGAATACTGAAGCGCCACTTATCAAAATCGGTCTTGCTCTCCAGCACACCGGCTACTCCTTTTTCATAGCTAAGCGTGAGGCGTGGCCATGAGCTGCCATTGGGTGTTTTATAGTCGGGGTACTGCGTATAAGTAATACCGGGTTTGTAAGAGATCATACCATATAGGATCATGGCATTATGCTCTTCCCAGGCTGTGGCTACCAGCGGAAGATTTGCTGGCAGGTTACTCTTATAAGGCGCGTCCACACTACTAAAATCATACTCCGTGTTGTTGCTCAACGGTAGTCTTTTCTGAAATGATGCTTTAGCTAACCATATCAGGCCATTACCATAATTGCGTCTCAGGAACGCCGAACCTTCCCATCTTTCATAGATGCGCAGATCGTTCTCTTTATAAAATAATGAAGCGTAGGTATTGAACCACTGCAGCACCGGATTATCTGGGTTGTACTGAAACACATATTTGCCACCTTCTACCCCACCCATCCACGAGCGGCTGCGCCATGCCCTGTCGGCTGTAGTGTAGTATATACGGCCTATGGCGTTGAAATGCGTATTAGTAAAGCCATACCTGGCGGCCATATCGGTTACAATGTACTTACCGGTATCTACCATATGCTTCCAGTTCACTTTGGGCGCTACATTAAATCCTTCTACAGCATTAAAGTTGACCATGTTGTCTTCGCTCAGCCCGAGTAAAACCGAGTTGGTAGTAAACACATTCCTCTTCTCCTTTCCCGTAAATGTGTACCCTGATATCAGTAAACCTACGGGAGAGAGTTTATTACCTTTCCTTCTCAAAGAGTCTACCCTCACCGGATCTTCGATGACCTTCCTGATGCTGTCCTTTACTACAAAGTCCTTCTTCTCGTCTGCCTCCAGCGGGATGGGGCGGTTCTCGGTCCAGTAGGCAGTATCTTTTTTGTTCGCAATTTTATCATAAGAACTGGTCACCTTTTTTGAGAACATCGTATCAGCAATAGGCTCATTCACCTTTTGCCTGTTGTACACAGTAACAGCACTCCCTATTATGTCAAAGCCAAATATCTTCAGCGTGATGTATATAACCTGGCTCTTGATCACCCAGGCATCGTCTTTGTAGGGCAAGTAAAGCTGATCGACCTTCATGGTATCCATTTTATCCAGTCCCGATTCTTTCGTAAGTGTCAGATTAAGACTGTGAATGGCCCACTCCCCTTCAGTAATGTATATATAGCCATTAAAACACGGCTCATAGGCGCGCTTCTGCATCACCTTTATCTTATAAACAGTATGTCCCTGTTCTTCAAATTGTCCTTCAAATTTGTACTTGTAGTAGTTCAGTGCCAGGTCATTTACCGGTGATATATAACCTCTCGAAGACCTGCCAAACAGGCTTACATTATTATCGTAAAAAGAGATAACGGAAGGAAACTGAGAAAACCCTACACCACCGGGATTACCGCTCTCCCGTACAGAATGTATCACGGTCCGTTCCTGCTCACCTTGTACATAATAATCTGCGTCTTCTTCCAGCAGGTATATGATACCCTTACC
>CANBQQ010000184.1 GCA_947371715.1 Flavipsychrobacter stenotrophus | reverse complement strand
GCGGTCATCTGGCCATACATCATCAGCCCTTTTGCCTCCAGTTCACGGAAATGTTCCCACGTAGCCCAGCGGCCTACCAGGTTAGAATTAGCAATCAATACTCGTGGTGCATTTTTGTGCGAACGCAGCACGCCAACCGGCTTACCACTCTGCACCATTAGTGTTTCATCTTCTTCCAGGTTCTTCAGGCATTCCAGTATTTTATCAAATGCTTCCCAGTTGCGGGCGGCCTTGCCTATACCACCATATACTACCAGGTCTTCCGGGCGTTCCGCCACTTCAGGGTCCAGGTTATTCTGTATCATGCGGTAAGCTGCTTCGCTTACCCAGTTCTTACAAGTCAGTTGATTGCCATGTGCGGCACGTATCACGCGTTTCGTTGTTGTATCAGACATATAAAGTATTGCAGCTTTTTTACGGCAGGGCAAAAATATAAATAATCGGCGACCTTGCCGACGCGCCGTTATTGATTCTTTTTAAATGACCATTGGGAAGTAGATATAATTGACTGTGGTTCAACCTGATTAGTTCAGCTTAAACAGGTTCACTACCTCATTATCGGGTGTTTCCTTAAGTTTTACTGGCACTTTGCGATTTTCAGTAATTACGATCTTAGATTTTGAAGTGAACATTTTACCGTTTTTGATTCCGATAGCGATCAGTGCAGCTTTGGCACCCACCGGTATGCCTCTGAATGCAAATTCTTGCGTTGAAGTCTCATAATAGCTCTGCAATACAGAGTTTATGTCTTTAAAAACAAGATAAGCACTTATAAATTTCACTGAATCGGCCTTATCTATCGCTACAATAACTGCAGTCACGTTATCATTGCCCCTAAACCTATCACAGTTGATCCATCCCAGATTTTCTATTCCCATCTGATCATACAGTTTAGATGTTAAGGCTCCTTTCTTCTTATATTCTTTCCTTTCCGTTTCGTTCACCGCTATTTCCGCTGTTTCCTCTGTCTCTCTCCCATAGTCTGCATCACTCCTAACTCGCTCAACCGGAACCGAGGCTGTTCCGATTTCAGTAAAACCCTGCTCCCCACCCTTCCAATTCATCTGCCCCAAACTATCTCTTTGCCCATAAAACAAAGACATTTCTTCAGTGGTGTTCTTTGGGAATTGCACCGCAAGCGTTTTCCCCGCCTTTAGTCTCAACTGCTCTCCTCCACTCATCATATTAATATAGTATGCCCCGCCCGATACCAGCAATTTACCATCAGATACTGTTGCAGCCCTGTCTCTGGCCAGTTCTTCGGTAGTGGTCAGTTCTTTCAGCTCTATATCTATATGGTTGCCCAGTGGTTTACCACTTACAGTTTCCAGGTCGGCTGCATTTACATTGATGACAGTGCCTTTTGCGCCGGTTATTTTTGTAGGGGTAACAATTGATGCCTTAAACCGCTGCATGGGCGTCTCGTACTGCTTCAACACACTATCGAGTGCAAATAGTTCGTGCCGGCTGTCGGGCGCGTTGACTATTGTGGTGGTAGAATCGAAAGTTGTGGTGGTGGTAGTAGTAGTTGTATTGTTACAACCAAAGCAAGCTGCTGCTGCAAGAAATATGAGAAGTGTGTTTTTCATTTGGGGATGTATTATATTATGTACTTAGTGAATAAAGTTATAGAAAAACGCTCCATTATAAACCTTGAAAATTACTGCGGTAGTAAGTACTCAGAATACTGCGCCCCCAAGATATTATAACGAAGATAAAATTGCTTGTTGATTGCCAAACTAATTTGATGCAAATACATATCAGGAAATTTCTATATTTATTGAACCTCAAAAAATGAGATCATCTTTATATAAGCTTGCGGAACGTTTTCTTTCATATGCTGAAGAAAATTTACAGCCTTGCCATGCCCCCCTTTTTCAAGTCTGCGGAAATTGACAAGAGAAAGCATGGCGTTAAATTGAATGTCTGGCTCTTTTTAAAAAAGTATGATTATCTTGGCAAGTGTCGGGTACTACGTAATAAGGAGTAAAGCCAAAATACCTTTTTAAAACCTCCCTATTCACACATTTTTATGCAAATAAAATTGCCGCCAGACATTTATACTCACCTAACTACCTAAATTATGGATAAAAATAACCATAAACTTAACCTGTCATCAGAAGGCCCCATTGAAAGAAAGTCGGATGTTCAAAAAGGCCGTAGTTATCTCATCTCTCAGAAAAAATGGCTCCTACATGCAATTGTCCTCTCAGTCGTGGGTTTCATAATATTAAAATACTGCTTTCCAGTACCCGACATTAATGACGATGGTATAAATTACATATCATGGGCATATAATGACACAAAGATGGCCTACAGGCCACTAGCCTACATGTATTTTCTCGAGATGATACATAGTTTCACAACCTCGATCGGTGCGGTAGTCATTATACAATTTATCATACATGTCATAAGCCAGTTGTTTGCTCTTTTCAGTGTCGACTATATTTTTGTCATCAATCCACGGGTAAAGCAATTATTAATAGTCTTTACTTCTTTAAACCCTTTACTGCTGATCCAATGCAACAACATTGCAAGCGATTCTTTGTTTTGTTCATTGACGATCCTGCTGATCACATTACTTATCTGGTTTGCCAGAAAGCCCGACTGGAGATTATTCATAGCTGTTGTTAGTGTGCTCTATTTTTGTATTGCGCTTCGTCTTACCGCGATGTTCTTCCCTTTTTTGTTTTTGGTTACCATCATACTTTGCAAAGCGAAATTGCATGCCAAACTTCTATATGCGGGGGCTGTAATAGCAGTGGTGGCAATGTTCGTCCAGAATCAGAAAGATACCGCGTGGCGGGAAACAGGAGTATCTGTATTTTCGGGGTTTTCCGGCTGGCAAATTGCCAATAACGCACTTTACTGTTATAAGAAGATACACGTTGAAAATAAAGATCTGCCATCACTCGAAACCAGGAGAATTGATTCGGCCGTAAAGTACTTGATAGATTCTGTGCCAACACCGGATGAAGTAGGAGTTGCTTATTTATGGCATCAGAAGTCTCCGCTGAGGATGTACACAATCTACAACGCCTCGGCTAGCAAGCAGAAGTACTTTTTGTCTTGGATGATGGTCTCAGAGGATCTTAGCGAATATGGATGGTACATCATAAGGAACAACCCGTATCCTTTTATACGCTATTACATTTACCCTAACTTAAAACGCTTTTTTTACCCTGAGCCGTCTCCGCTTGATAATTATAACGCTGCCAAAGTGAAGCTACCTGCGGAAATTGGGCTTTGGTTTAACTGGCCTGCTGCTGAACTGCGTTGCCGTTTCCCCGAACTACAAAGGAAGATAATATCGGTCTATCCACCCCTATGCTTATTGCTCAATATTTCTACAATTGTAGTTATTATATTTTTTTTAGTGAAGGCTATTCCAACGCGAACGAAATTACCCCATGCTATTTGGATACTCTTTTGGACCTGGTCGGCCTTCTATTTTGGATTCATGGCCTTCAGTGTTTTTGCTTCGGCAATATATCTCAGGTTTTTGGAAGTGATATTTGCGCTAAGCCCGGTATTTTCAATTATACTGCTGAGTTGGGCGTTAAAGATAAGCGGCATGCATAGCGCCATGAAACCGCAAAGCAGTCAGGACGAGGAATTTAAGGGCGGTGATTAGGTTATTCTGACAATGGTCGGCAAACAGCATAGGTAAATATTTACTCAAATCTAATTTATATCCTCAAAGCAACGACAAAGACAAATTAGAAACAAATAACATTTACAAAATAAAAATTTCAATAGTTAAAAGCACTCATTTGCAGTTAAAAGCGCGTTAAACTAGATGCATATAGTTTGATACTATAAGCTACCGCCTATTTTTGTACCTTTGCACACTTTTCGTAACGTATAATGACTGATCTACTAACAATGGTTGACCGCAGCAAGCTGCCTAAGCATATTGCTATCATAATGGATGGCAATGGCCGCTGGGCCCGTGAGCGCGGTGAAGACAGGGTATATGGCCACTATGAGGGCGTGGTAAGTGTGCGTGAAATAGTTGATGCCTGCGGTGAGCTGGGTATAGATTACCTCACCCTCTATGCGTTTTCGGCTGAAAACTGGAACCGCCCCAAGGCAGAAGTGGATGCATTGATGGAGTTACTGGTGAATACCATCCGTAAGGAAGTAGACGACCTGAAGAAGAACAACGTGCGCCTGCATGTTATTGGTGATTTTGCCAGCCTGCCAGAAATTTGCCAGAAGGAAATGACGGAAGCAATGGAAATAACCTCCATGAATACCGGTCTTAACCTGGTACTGGCGCTCAGCTACAGCGCAAGGCAAGAGATACTTTTTGCCACAAGAAAGATAGCGGAGATGGCCCTGTCGGGAACATTAAAGCCTGAAGATATAAATGAAGACTTGTTTCAGAGATGCCTGAATACTGCAGGATTCCCTGACCCTGAACTAATGATAAGAACCAGCGGAGAGAACAGGATAAGCAATTTCCTGCTCTACCAGCTGGCTTATGCCGAGTTGTATTTTACACCCGTGCACTGGCCCGCTTTCCGCAAACAAAACCTGTACGAGGCGTTGCTCGACTACCAGCGCAGAGAACGCCGCTTTGGCAAAACCAGTGAACAAATTCAAACAGATTCCACCCCGCATGCATAAGAATTTCCTACGAACCGGATTAATGATACTTGGCGTATTGTGTATGAACAGATCTCATGCACAGTTGGGTAACAAGGGTGGCGGCCTCAATAAAATGATGCAGGCGCAAGGACAGGCGCAGCCCGATGGGAATATTCCTAAACAAAAAGAATATGAGTTGGGCGGGGTTACAGTGTCCGGCTCTAAATACCTGGATGCCGACCTTATCCTTGCTGTTACCAACCTGTCGGTAGGTATGAAAATAAAGCTACCTAACGATGAAGCTATAGCTAAAGCAGTACGTGCTTTGTGGAAGCAGGAGCTGTTCTCTGATATTAAGATCACTGTCACCAAGTATATTGATGACAAGGTATTCCTGAATATTCAGATAGAAGAGCGCCCGCGCCTTAGCCGTTTTACATTCAGGAACATAAAAGTATCTGAAGCAAAAGAACTGAAAACAAGATTGTCTCTGGTAACTAATAAGGTAGTTACCGAAGCCACCAAAAAGGAAGCTGTTGTCCGCATTAAAAAATACTTTGTAGACAAGGGTTTTGGCCGTGTGAAGGTAGCTGTGGCTGAAAAGAACGATACTGCCGGCGTAAATAAGTGTGTACTTACTTTCACTGTAGACAAGGGCAGCAAAACGCATATCAACGAAATAAACATAGTAGGAGAAGAAGAAGCATCTGAAGCACGTCTGAAAAAGACCCTTAAGGGGACTAAAGAAATGTCAAGACTTACTTTGCACCCTGCAAAAGAAGAGAGTGCCTACCCTGTTGGCGAACGTTCTTTTAAGAAATATGCCAACAACTGGGGATTCCTTTCATTGTCTAAAACATTAGATGCCCTCGATCCTTATTTCAGGTTCAAATTATTCTCCGGTTCTAAGTTCAACCAGGGCAAATTCGAATCAGATAAACAATCAATGGTAGCGTATCTCAATACCCTCGGGTTCAGAGATGCTGCTATAGTATCTGATACCGTTTATCCGGTTAAGAATGGCAACCTGAATGTAGATATCCGCATAAAGGAAGGAAACAAGTACTATTTTGGCGACGTAGAGTGGAAAGGAAATACCAAGTACTCTTCAGAAGTATTGTCTAAAGTGCTGGGTATTAAGAAAGGCGACATATACAACCAGGCATTACTGGAGACCCGCATAGGCCGCCAGTTGAACCCTGAAGGTGGTGAAGATGTAAGCAGCCTGTATATGGATGACGGTTACTTGTTCTTCAATATAGAACCTATTGAAGCGTCTATCGTTCATGATACCATCAACTACGAAATGCGTATCTCAGAGGGCTCACAGGCTACAATCAGAGATATCTCTATTTTCGGTAATGATCGTACCAATGACCACGTTGTTCGCCGTGAATTACGTACGCTACCGGGCAACAAATTTAGCCGTACCGATCTTATCCGCTCTAACCGTGAAATTGCTCAGTTGGGCTTCTTCGATCAGGAAAAGATTGGCATTCAGCCTAAACCACACCCTGAAGATGGAACTGTGGATATAGAATATACTGTTGTAGAAAAATCAAGCGATCAGTTGCAGTTGTCTGCCGGTTTTGGTGGCGGTGTTAACTTCTATGGTAACGTAGGTATCACTTTCAACAACTTCTCTATCCGCAATATCTTCAAACCAAAGAACTGGGATCCATTGCCGGTAGGTGACGGACAGAAGTTTGCAGTAAGTTATGCATCTAATGGTCAGTACTACAACTCATTGAGCACCAGCTTTACAGAACCTTGGCTGGGTGGTAAGAAACCAAATGCATTTACAGCCAACATTGTATATAGTAAGTATTCATCGGCTGCTGCAGGCACCAACCCGGGCAGCGCCTTCCTGCGTATGTTTGGCGGCGGTATATCTATGGGTAAGCGCCTTACATGGCCAGATAACTTCTTTGTATTCAACTATGGTCTGTACTACAACAACTACCGCCTGAAGAACTACGCATTGGTAGACAACTTCAACAACGGTTTCAGTAACGACCTTC
>CANBQQ010000183.1 GCA_947371715.1 Flavipsychrobacter stenotrophus | reverse complement strand
AAGTGGTGAAAACAAAAAAGCCAATCAGTTAATGATTGGCTTTTCTTTGGTAGCGAGAACAGGGATCGAACCTGTGACCTTCGGGTTATGAGCCCGACGAGCTACCGCTGCTCTATCTCGCGATGTGGGTGCAAAAGTACGGAGTTTATTCCATCACACCAAACTAAATTATTTTATTGCTAAATTTATTTATTTCCCATGTTAGTTTTTTGACCTCATTCACTTGGCTGGGCATGCGTCTCATCGGCTAATTTGTATATTTATGTTTTACAAACTTGATCTATGCTGCCTGATAGAATTAATGAGATTTTCGATACAATAGATTTTGAAGAGACAGGTTATACCGTAGTGAATTCAATTGAGTTTCAGGCTTCGGACGTTGTGCTTTATTTCGAAATGTTTTTAGGCGATGATACTTCTGAAAAATGGAAGGTAGAAATTAAGAATATTGTGGCGCATGAAATTCGTGTTGACTTATTGAACCGATTTATTTTTGGTATTTCATTTAGTGAAGATCATCCTATTCTGTGGGAATTCACTGACTATCAATCGTCCTTGTTTTTTAGTTCCCTTCCTGAAAATCCTGATACATTACTTGCCGATATTTACAAGCTACATAAAACCTTGTTCGATGATTGGGTGCCTCTTGAAAAATATTTGAATGGGAAAGGTCTTTATGATCTCTGCCGCTCACCATTTGGATTATTTGCAAAAGGCTCCAATAAGCTATTGACTGAATATGCTTCAATTCTTGATCAACATAATATAGTTAATAATTTGCAGGGAATGAGTGAGCCTGTCTATTGGGACATTAATCAATACCGAAAAAGAGAAATCCCTGTTAAACTACTATTTTTCGGTACCAGTTATTTTGTTGCAGAGAATTTTGAATTCACGTCTATTAGATAGAAAATATATCTTGCTTTCACGATACGTTCTAATGTGGTCTCTCGCCAGAGCAACTTTTACAAATCACCCAAACCAACATGTGTATAACAAATATACCCTAATACAAACACTCCTCATTTCCCCCTCAAATACACATCATACTGCATATTTATAAATATAAATCAGTCATTATTTGTGTGGATTTCTTTTCCGTTCAGGGTCATATGGTTCAACTATATTTGCACACTGACTTATGAAAACTTTCTCGTCCATACAACAGCTATTGGCTACCCTTAGCAGGGAACAAAAGTTGCTTAGTGAATTGTTCGAAAAGAGGAAGATCCTCTCTTTTAACTATGACTATGCGCTGGAGTTGGTAGACTTTGATGCAGATAAGATAACTGCCCTGGTCGACTATGCTGTGGTGCGGCAGAATGGCAATAACCTGGAGCTGGATGATGTATTCCTGCAGTTTTTTGAGCAGGTGATGGAGGTAAATGAGGAGATCAATGCGTCTTACATCAATGAGCACATACAGAACATAAAGCAGAACATTATTTACTACCTGCAGGAAAATAATGAAGGCCGCAAGTATAGTTACCTGCGCCAGGTAAAACAGGCATTGAGGAAGATAGGTGTGATAGCCCTGCGCAATGTGGTAGACCTGAACAGGAACATTGATAACACCTTTAAGAACGAGCCTAACTACAAGATAAAGCAAACCAAGCTGGAGCACCTGGATGATAAAAGGGCGACCGTTTATAAGCTGATCAATGAGACCGACGCATTGGTATCAGGTGAGGATGAAGTGACTTTCTTTAAGGTGGCCGCCGATGAAGAGCTCAACAGGCTGATCGTTGTCTTAAAGCTGCAACTGAATGAGTGCAGGCACAACCTCATAGACATTCAGCGGCAGATCATAGAGTATCTGAATAGGATAAAGCATCATAGCGGGGTAATAGAGAAGCTCCGGCAGATCAAGTACCTTAAAGACCAGTTCGAGCTGCGGAGCAAGACAGACATAAAGGCTATACTTGCCGAGAATACGGCAGTTGTGTTTGAGCCTAATCCTACTTATCCGCTCAATATTCCGTTAGACCAGTTGCAGACAGACAGTGATGCACTGAACATAATAAGGAAGGTGGCCAAAGGAAAGCACAGCAATGTGAAGACCAACCAGCCAATGGCAGAGGGTATATCTGACGAGTATCTGGAAACACAGGTGCAGGAGGAGATACAGATCAACCTGGATGAGGTGAAGAATGGCTTCCTGGCTAGTGGTAATAACCTCTTTGACTTTATAGTTAACTACGACTATGGCCGCGAAGTGACCTTTGATGAGTGTATAACCATCTACTGCCAGATGGTATCTCAGTACGACACACTATTTAAAATAACGGACGCATACAACAACAGGCAGGATGTAGAGTTTGCAATGATATACCCGAAGTAAATGTGTAATAGGGTCGATCAAAGAATAGAACACTAAAGAGATAGCGCGACTACAGCACACTTTTTGGTTTTAACTTTTGACTTTTAACTTTAAAAAAATGCCGGTACCTAAACAAACTTCCGACATATTTGAGATACTCAGTAAGGGACAGTTCATCTGCTCCAACAGTACCAAGGATAGCACAAGGAAACTATATAATATAATTGACGAGAATTTTGAAGACCTGTATGACTATTTTAAGGCCATTAACCTGAGCCTTGAAAAAGGTGACGAGTATTATATGTTTACCAGGCTGGAGAACAAGACCGACCTGGAGCGTAAAATACTGGCTGCCTACAAATGGATAGATATGCTGGATTTCTTTAAAACCTTCGACCATTCATTTGGGCCGGGTTACAGGTTCACGCCATCCGATATTCTTATTAGGTTGTCGGTAGATGTGGACATGAAGAATAAACTGGAGGGCCTGAAAAAATATGCCGGTGGTAAGGAAAAGCACGCTGAAATTTTAGAAAAAGTGCTGGAGCAGCTGGGCCGCGATTATTTCATAGAGTTGGAAAATGAAATATCAAACAGCTACAAAGTACTATCATCGTTTCAGTATATGGAGCGCCTGGTATTATCAATTAACATTCCCGATTCAGCACAGAAATGAGATATTTAAACAGAATAATTTTTATTAACAGTGCCAATGTGAAGTATGCCGAGGTGGCTATTGATGGCAATGTACACTTTATAGGTACGCAGGGTGTGGGTAAGAGCACAAGCCTGAGGGCCATACTTTTCTTTTACAATGCAGATAAGTTAAAGCTGGGTATAGAAAAGGGTAAAAAGACATTTGACGAGTACTATTTCCCTTTTGGCAATTCTTATGTGATATATGAGGTGGTGCGCGAAACCGGCACATATTGCATTATGGCGTTCAAGTCGCAGGGTAGAGCATGCTTCCGTTTCATTAACAGCGAGTACCAGCAGGAACATTATATAGACAGCGATGGCAAAGCCATGGCATGGGACGGGATAAGAGAAGTGCTGGGTAAGAAGGTGGGCTACACCCGCAAGATAGACAGGTATGAAGAGTACCGCGATATATTGTATGGCAACAACCTGGGGTTGGATAAGGAATTCAGGAAATACGCCATCATAGAAAGCCGCCAGTACCAGAACCTGCCGCGTACTATACAGAATGTATTCCTGAACAGTAAGCTGGATGCGGAATTCATTAAGCAGACGATCATCATGTCTTTGAATGAAGAAGATGTGAAGATAGACCTGGATAAGTATGCACTGCACCTGAAAGATTTCGATACTCAGCTGGCAGACATCAACAAATGGACTGAAGCTAACAAGAGTGGCGAAATACCTGTGCGCAAAATGGCTGAGACCATAGCCCGCGGACATGCCGCCATCATATCACTCAACAAAGAGAAGAAAGAGACTGCGGTACAGCTGTTTCATGCTCGTGGTATAGCCGTAGACGAGCAGCCAAAAATTGAAAAGAAACGCGACCAGCAGGATAAGCAGCGCCAGACACTGCAACAGAAAGCCGATGAGCTGAAGGATAAGTTCAAGGCCAAGCGTGAGGATATACAAAAGCAGATCAATATCCTGGATAATGACCTGAAGAAGATAAAAGTAAGGGCAGAGTACTACGAAAGCATAGACATTGCCTCTATTATACAGCGCGTTGACAAGAAAGACAGGGTAGAGGAAGAGCGTGACAGGCTCAGGACCGAGCGCGAGCTGCTGAACACAAGATTTACGGAGATCAACGGCCGATACAAGGCGTTGATACAGCAGCAACAAAATGAACTGGCCCGTTTTGAAAGCACCAACCTTGTGCGCAAGAATAAACTGCGTGAGGAGTTTCTGCAATTCAAAGATGACACTAGCGAAGAGTATAAACTGGCATTTGCCGAAATACGCACACAGCACCAGGAAGCGCTGGAGGTGGCCCGTAATACCATTACTCAAAAGAAAGACAACATACACGATCTGAAGCTGAAAAAGCAGAAGATACAATTGCAACGCTATTTTGAGCAGGAGATAGAACTGGTAAAGGGCGAAATAACCACCCTGCAGCAGAAGCTGAAGAACGGGGAGATAGAAATAGCTGATTCAAAGAAGCAGTCGGAAACCATGCAAAAGCAATGGGAACTGGATGCGGAAAAGAGTACAGGTATCTTCGATCGTAAAATAGAAAAGCTGCATGATGACAGTAAGCAGTTTACTGCTGCAATAGAGTCTATTGCCGCCAAGCTGGAGAAGAACAAAGACTCTCTTTATGGCTGGCTTAGTAGCAATGTGCAGGGTTGGGAAAATAACATAGGTAAGATCATAGATGAAGAAACAGTTTTATTTCAACCCGACCTGTCGCCATCGTATACCGAAGGCGCCAATGACAGTGTATACGGACTGAAGATAAATCTGGAAGACATAGGCAAGAAAGTAAAGACCGTTGCTGACTATGAGTTGGAGCGTGGCGAGTGGCTGCAAAAGGCCGAAGCCAACAGGGCCAATATTGCCAAACTGATAGAAGAGCGCGATGATGAAAGTAACAAACTAAGATCGCGCTACCAGGGGAAAATAAAGGAGCTGAACAACAGCCGCAGGCAGATGGAGTATGAGTTGCAGCGCCACAAGGGACAGTTGCAGACCAACGAAGTAAAGTATGCTGACTTGCTGCGGAAAGCCACTGAAGAAAAAGAACAATTACTGGCGCAGGTTGCCGAAGAAATGATCACCGCTGCTGATGAGCTTGCCAGGGAAGAAAAGGAACTGGAGCAGGTGAGGAGCAGCATGGAGAAGCAGCTGGAGAACAAAGAACGCGAACAGAACCGTAAGATACGCGCCGAAGATACCCGCATAAAAGAACTGGTAACCGAAGCGACAGAAGAACTAAAGACCCGGAAGCAGGAAACTGCCGACAGGATAGCCGACATAAAGCAACAACAGACGCAGAACCTGGAAAAGGAAGGTGCTGACGTAGTGCGAATGGCAGATATAGACAGGGAGCTGGGCAGTTTGCAAAGGGAGCTCGACTATATCAATGCGAACAGAGATAGGGTTGCCGAGTACAATAAAGATAAACGCGAGTTATTAGATAATGTCGATTCTTTCAAAACTGACAAGCGATTGAAAGAAACGCAGCTGGAGAATGAGCAGGAAAAATATAACCTGCAAAAACAAAAGCTACAGCGGGAGATAGATTTATTGGCTACCGAAATTAACGAATTGACCAGCCGCCTGAATATTATGACCGACGGTCTGGCCAATTTCGATAGTTTTAAGCAGACAGATCACTACAAACAGATCGCGGAGTTTGAAGGACTGCTACCAGATAGGGTGGAAAACAATGCCGGTCTGAAATCATTGATAGAAGCGCTGAACGGAAAGATATATACGATCATAGAGCGTTATAACGACCTCTACTCGGCCATCAGGAAATTTAATGGTAACTTCTCTGAGCAGAATGTATTCCACTTTAAGACCAACTTACAAGAGCCGAAAGACTTTATTGAGTTTGCCGAGATGCTGAGTGAGTTTTTGGAGGAGAATAAAATAGTACAGTACGAGAAGCGGGTAAATGAACGCTTTGCTACCCTCATACGTCAGATAGGGAAGGAGACCAACGAGCTTACCTCCAAAGGCGGTGAGATTCAAAAGGTCATCACACAGATCAACCGGGATTTTGAAGAACGCAATTTTGCCGGTGTTATCAAGAGTATAAAGTTGCAGCTGTCTGAAAGTAAGAACAATGTGGTTGCATTGCTGCAGGCTATACGCCAGTTTAACGACGGCAGCGGGCTAAGCCTTGGTGTGGTAGATCTCTTCTCGTCTGGAGACAACGAAGCGCAGAACAAGAAAGCGATAACCCTGCTTAAAGATTTCGCGAAGGAGATAGGCTCAAGAAAGGAGAAAGAGATAGGTCTTGCCGATTCTTTCGAGTTGCAGTTCAGGATAGTGGAGAATGACAATGACAGCGGATGGGTGGAGAAACTAGCCAATGTAGGGTCTGAAGGTACGGACATACTGGTGAAAGCTATGGTGAACATAATGCTGCTCAACGTGTTCAAAGACAGTGCATCCAAGCGCTTTAAAGACTTCCGTATGCATTGTATGATGGATGAAATAGGTAAACTGCACCCTAACAATGTAAAGGGTATCCTTAAGTTTGCCAACGACAGGAATATCCTGCTTATTAATAGCTCACCAACATCGTTCAACGCTACTGACTACCGGTATACCTACCTGCTGAGCAAGGACAGCAAGCATGTGACCACCATTAA
>CANBQQ010000182.1 GCA_947371715.1 Flavipsychrobacter stenotrophus | reverse complement strand
AAGTAGACACTACTTATGTGTTGGCTACAGTTCCGGTTGCAGATCCCCATCAGATACTTGTCGAGAATTTTACAGGTGCTACGTGTTCCAATTGCCCGGCTGCACATGATGTGTTGCATGCACTGGACAGTACCTATGCTGGTCGCCTGAATATTGTATCGCTGTACATTAAGAACTTTTCGCAGACCAACCCACCTGAAGGTGCTAAATATGACTTCAGAACGCAGGGAGCAACTGATATCATGAATAGCGTATTCCCCGGTATTGGTGCCATGCCTTGTGCTGGTATAGACAGGTTGCCCATAGGCGATGCAAGTACCTATGGTAACGGTAACCTTATTGGCAGGAATTTATGGAATACAGTTGTAGCAGACCGCGTGAATACTAACGACAGCATTAATCTTACGCTTACAAGTACTTACGATGCTGCATCGCGCAATGCTACCATAAACCTTAAGGTTACCTACCTGGAGCCAACAAGCGTAGCCCAGTACTTTTCTATTGTAGTGGTAGAAGATAGCTTTGTAGATGTACAGGAATATCCTACGTTTTTCGATACAGCTTATGAATTTAATAATATCTATCGCGGATCTGTAACCACAGGGGCTTTTGGCGAGTCGATATTGCCGGCAATGGCTACAAAGGTGAAGGGCACCGTATATGACGTGACTTACACATATCATGTAGATGCAGCATGGAATCCAGCCCATTGCAGGTTGGTAGCTTTCGTAAACAAAGACGCTGCAAGTGGTGGCATCAATGTCTACCAATCTGCTCACGCTAAACTGAAACCATAATATTATACTACAAATCATAAAATAAATAAGCGGGGTCTTTCGATCCCGCTTATTTATTTTATGTGATTATATAACTCAATCTTCATCGTCTTTTGCAGGCTCATCATCCTTTTTCGAAGAGTCTTTCTTTACATCATCCTTTTTAGGTTCGTCTTCGTCGTCGTTCTTCTTAGGGGCCTCTTTCTTTACTTCTTCCTTCTTTACTTCCTCTTTTTTAGGGGTTTCTTTTTTTACTTCCTCTTTCTTTACCTCTTCTTTTTTAGGTTCTTCTTTTTTGGTCCCTTCTTCTTTTTTAGCATTTTCTTTTTTATCGGCCCTGTCTTTTTTTCGTTTTTCTCTATCAGTAGGCTCATCCGCTTTTCCACCCGGGTTATGCAGCGGATCATTGCCTTTTGTATCCTTGTTTGCGTCCTCCTTCTTCTTATTACCTTCCGGCACCTCCGGCTGATCTTTCTTCTCTGTTATCACCTGGTCTTTAGTGCTTCCGCCGGCATTATTATCCAGTATGCGGTCGAGCTTTTCCATTTTTGCCTGAGAGAGGTCTTTCTGTGCCAGCTCCACATCATATCCCGTCTGGTTCTCGCCATTTGTCCACGATCCTGTATATACTTTGCTGCTCAGTTCCAGGTCCATTACACCCACTGGTTCCTCCATCACCCATTTACCGTCATCACTTTTGGATATCTCCAGCCGCACATAGTCCTGCATGTCGCCAAACTTATATAGCCCGTCCCAGTTGGTCACTTTCCCCTGGGCATTCTTCATATAGCGTACATATAATTCTACCGGTATCTCGTCATCAAATTTACCTTTATAGAGTTTTCGGTCTACCACTTCTTTCCTCATCTTATTCGCGTCTTCTTCTATAGCCGGTGCAGAGCTTAGCAGGAGATCTCTTCTGATCCTGGCCGAATCTACAGGTAGCTGAGGCCCGCTTGCCTTCTGTTTGGCATCAGCCAGGTTAATAGAATCTTTCCGCACCGAGTCTTTATAGGCAAAGCTCACCACGCCGGTATCTGCTTTAGCCGAATCTTCTTTGCGCTGCAGATCAATTTGCTGAAGTTTGTGTAGGTGCTTTCGCTCCGCCTTTTCCCTGTCTAAAAACTGGTCTATATTACTAGCCTCTAATACATTTAATACCTGCCCGCCACAAAAGAACCCGTTTACCTTTTGAATTTCCATTATAGTAATACAGTATGTGGTGCTGCTAAGCATATCTCTCACAAACATGTATCCTTTAAACCGGTCGGGGGCAATACGGCGCATGCCTTCCAGTCCGGGTGTTACACCTTGTTTCTGCAACTCATACCGTTGCATCACTATCCCTTTCCAGTTTATGCCGGAGTCTTCCCCCTTTCTCAGCGCTTCCGCAAACCTGCCGATGATTGCATGATTATAAAACGGATCAAGATCTATTAACACCGTTGGGTGATCCCTCAGTTCGGCCAGCTCCTTTTGTGCTTCAGGTGATTGGTCTGAATTATGGGTCACCATGCGCCACAATGTATCGAGTGGCGGAAACAGGGTATAGTAACTCATGGTGTCTTTCGCACGCAAGCACTGTAGCACCCTGTCCATAAGCTCAGCCTCCGATCGGGGGGCACCTGCATACCTATGCCTCCGCCCTATAGCCTCCGCATCGGTACAGAAAAACAAGAAACACGCAATAAATACAATTAATATTTTCATTGTAGTAAGGCGATAAAGTTAGTTATTTCAGGTTAAATGAATTTTGGCCCCATGTAACGTATCGGTAAAAACAACAATGTGCATTAATACCATTTACAATTCCAAAATACAGCTATATATTTGTGCCATGATTCTTTCTGATAAAAGTATACTAGAAGAAATTGAAAAAGGAAACATTGTGATCGAACCATACGATCGCAGCAACCTTGGCTCTAATTCCTATGATGTGCACCTGGGTAAGTACCTGGCAATATATAACGATACATTGCTCGATGCCCGTAAACACAATACTATCAGCCACTTTGAGATACCTGAAGAAGGGTATGTGCTGCAGCCTGCATCATTATACCTGGGTGTTACAATGGAGTATACAGAGACGCATGCACATGTTCCTTTCCTTGAGGGTAAATCATCTACCGGCCGCCTGGGTATAGATATCCATGCTACAGCGGGCAAGGGCGATGTTGGCTTCTGCAATGCGTGGACTTTGGAAATTTCATGCGTACAGCCGGTGCGTATCTATGCGGGTATGCCTATTGGCCAGCTCATTTATTTCCCGGTTTTGGGAGACGTCATCAACCCTTATAACAGCAAAGAAAATGCAAAGTATACCGGCCGCAATATGAAGCCTGTAGAAAGTATGATGTGGAAGAACAAATTTTAATTGATCACTTGATGATATTTTTAATAAACGAACCCTTTGTGGTTCGTTTATTATTTTACCCCGGCTTCAATACCTTCCGCTCATTTGTTACTTTTGCATTGCAACATGTCACAACTAATAATTTATACAGATGGGTCGTCGAGAGGCAACCCTGGCCCCGGTGGATACGGTATCGTAATGCAGTGGGGTAGTACGGTAAAAGAACTTTCTCAGGGGTACAGGCTTACTACCAACAATCGCATGGAACTGTTGGCAGTTATTGTAGCATTAGAATCACTTACACGTCCGGGTATCGACGTTACCATTTACACCGATTCGGCATACGTGGTCAACTCAATAGAGAAGAAATGGGTGTTTGGATGGGCGAAAAAAGGATTTGTAGGTAAAAAAAATGCAGACCTGTGGGCGCGCTTTTTGCTGATCTATAAGAAACACAATGTAAAGATGGTATGGGTAAAAGGCCACGCCACGAATGCAGGAAATAACAGGTGCGACGTATTGGCAACAGAGGCTGCCGATAGCCGCAAATGGCTTGAAGATGTAGGCTACGAAAAAGAAACGGCTTAGAAACATAAAATAAACCAGAATGTCTTGGCGAGCCGCGCCGAACCATAGCATTCGCACCGGACGTATTCCTTTTGGATCACCACAAATAACACTTTTAATTTTTACTTTTTATGAAATTCTATAAATACCAGGGCACCGGAAACGACTTTATCCTCCTCGACAACAGGGCAGGAAATTTACAGCTAACTACAGACCAGATAGCCGGCATGTGTCACCGCCGTTTTGGTGTGGGGGCAGATGGACTTATGCTGTTAGAACAGGTAGACGGCTATGATTTTCGTATGGTCTACTATAATTCTGACGGTAGCGAAAGCACTATGTGCGGTAACGGTGGCAGGTGCATCACAGCATTCGCAGCCTTACTGGGTGTCATCAGCGATAAAGCCCGTTTCCTGGCAATAGATGGTGAGCATGCCGCCACTATTCACCTAGATGGAACGATCAGCCTGCACATGTCAGACGTTGATAGCATAGAATTCAATGAAGATTTTACTGTCCTGGATACGGGTTCTCCACACTATGTAGAATTTGTAGAAGATGTAGTAAACATCGATGTATACAGCGAAGGGTATGAGATACGTAATCAGGACGAATACCAGCCTGCCGGTATCAACGTAAACTTTGTGCAGATAGTAGGCGATACCCAACTCCTGGTGCGTACCTACGAGCGCGGGGTAGAAGATGAGACCCTTAGTTGCGGTACAGGCGTTACTGCAGCTGCAATAGCTGCTACGGGAGACACCACAGGCATATTCCTTACCGAGATAGAAACGCCGGGTGGGGTACTACAGGTATCTTTCACAAAAGATACCCCAACCAGTGCTAAAAATGTGGTACTCATTGGTCCTGCAGAATTTGTCTATGCAGGTGAGTTCGCATCGCGGGATATAGAAATATCGTTGAATTAATTCTTCATTATAGTTTGCGGGATGAGATGGAATAGCAATTCAGCACCTTAATTAGCGCGCTATTGGTATATCTTATAGCATGATTGCATGAAATATCTTTGTGCCCGCTAACTTCGCATCCTAAATTATTATTAATGGCATATCGCTATAGTCACATTCCCGCTCAGGCCACCGGTTATTTTTCCCGGTTGGTTACAGACTATCTTACGCACCAGGAGGGCATAAAGCCCTTTTTCAGGTTCGATTGGGGCAGCAAGGGATTGGACGAAGCCATTGCCGCCCGCTCGAATTATCCGGTCAACAGGCAGATATTGACGGACTCATTAAGCAGGCAATATGCCGATCTGCAAAAGCACGAAAAGGTAGAAAAGAACCTTGCATTACTGGCACAGGACAATACTTATACCATCTGCACCGCCCATCAGCCCAACCTACTTACCGGCTACTTATACTTTGTTTACAAGATTCTCCACGCAGTAAAGCTGGCAGATGAACTGAATGTAGCTCACCCAGACAAGAATTTTGTTCCTGTCTACTACATGGGTAGCGAGGATAATGATATTGAAGAGTTGGGCGTGTTTAAGTTTCGCGGACAAAAGTATGTGTGGGACGGAGACGGACAAAGCGGAGCGGTTGGCCGAATGAATACCGCGGGGCTGAAAAAGATGCTCAATGACCTCTTCAAGTTATTTGGTCCTCCAGGTAAAGATGCTGAGCGCCTTCAGGAACTGTTCACACAGGCATATCTTAAACACAAAACAGTAGGTGCCGCCACGCAATATCTGGTCAATGAACTCTTTGGTCGCTTTGGTGTTATAGTCCTCGACCCAGATGATACTGCATTGAAATCTACCTACATTCCCGTAATGGAGGATGAATTACTGAAGCAGAGTTCATCGCCTATACTGGCAAAACAAATAGCGCTGTTGGGTGCTAACTACAAGATTCAGGCGCACCCTCGTGAGATCAATCTCTTTTATCTTGCTGATCAGATCCGTGAAAGAATTGAAAAGAAGGATGATCATACATGGGTAGTGCTGAATACCGATATCAGTTGGAATAAAGAACAATTACTTGCCGAGCTGCACGCACATCCTGAAAGGTTCAGTCCTAATGTGATGCTGCGTGGACTGTACCAGGAAACCATCCTGCCCGATGTAGCCTTTATTGGCGGCGGCGCGGAAGTAGCCTACTGGATGCAACTCAAAACCTTATTCGAACATTACAATGGGTTCTTCCCCTGTATATACCTGCGCCAGTCGGTCATGATCATGAATGCCCCGCAGGAAAAACTACAGCACGACCTGGAATTTTCTCTGGAAGAGATATTCCAAAAGGAGGAAGAACTCATTAAGCTCTACGTAGCCCGATATAGTACCAGCGACTATCATACCGATCATGAAGCGGCTGCCGTAGACGAGATAATCACTTCCATAAAAGCTAAGGCAGTGCATGTTGACAAAACCCTCGGACCATCAGCCGAGGCCGCATTGACCCGCATGAAATACCAGCTGGAAATATTGCAGAAAAAAATGGTACGCGCTGAAAAGCGCAAAATGGAAGTACAACTCAATCGCCTTTCGCGGCTTAAAGATGCCCTCTTCCCCAATGGCGGACTACAGGAAAGGGTAGACAATTTTTCAGAATACTACATGGACTACGGGGAGTCATTTTTCGATGCTATCGTTGATGGCATCAAACCATTTGGCGGCGAGTTTCTGGTGATTCATCATTCGTAGTGGAAGCTAAGTGTGCCAGCCTTTTTTTTGATATGTCATATGCTATCGGCATTCCGCATATTCTAAAATTCCGGCTATTCTGATTCAGACAGAAGAATCTACCTCATCAACTCGCCATACGTCAATGTACTATATACTGACGTCGTGTCCATTACAAAATACCCTCCATTTATACTGCTTGCAGGTACCTTCTCAAAACAACCCAGCAAAGTATCTTTACTTGTAGTATTAAAGCCCTTCAGCATCCCGCTGTCGGCACAGATAAATGTTCGTTGGGGCACCTCGCCATCCAGCTT
>CANBQQ010000181.1 GCA_947371715.1 Flavipsychrobacter stenotrophus | reverse complement strand
AAAGTGCCATGTCAATCCGTTTGATATAGCCTTTTCTATTCTTTAGGGTGGTTTTAATTCTCGATCAGTATCTTCTTTGTGCAATATTCATCACCAGCCACATATTTGAGCATGTACATGCCCGAAGGAAGTGGCAGATCAATGTATGTATCTGATGTAGTAATAGATCGACTGTGTACTTCCCTGCCACAGAGGTCATATACTACTACAGATGCATTATATACAGATCGATTGGCGTGTATGTAGATGTTGCCCGTTGAGGGGTTGGGGTAGAGAGAGATTAGGTTGTCGTTCTGTACCTGACTTACCCCACCTTCAAACCAGTAGTAGACAAACATGTTGTCTATCATCCAGCCATCGTGGGGAGCAGTGCCGTTGCCAGAGATGAACGTGAATCTAAAAAGTGCCGTATCGCTAGCCGGCGGACCAAAGTTCCGGTAGACATTGAAGTTTCTCCATGACCCTGAAGTTGTGGCTATGGTATCGATCGAAGTCGTGGCCCAGGAATATGCGCTGATAAGACTGTCGTTGATATCATGCCAATGAGCACCAGTGTCTTCCGATATCTCCAGGCGAGCCACGGTAAGTGTATCTATGTCCAATTGGTAGCGAAATTGGATATTATACAGCGGACCATAAACGGTGCTTCCCGGCCATGCAGGGATCTGCTTAGCCATTTTTAGAATGAAAACAGAAGTGTCATTGGGCGCATAAGGGTTAAGTGTATCAGTGATTAAAACGTTTGGAGCCGAGAGCGGCGAAGTAAATGTTGTTTTATGCGGGCTGCCTACCTGCCACTGGTTGTGGTGGTAATTGAAAGTGTCAACCACTATTAAATGGTTAAAAAAAGTATCAGCACCATCGAAACCGAGATAGTACTGGGCTTGCACCGAAAGAGAAAACAGAACTGCGATAAGAGTAAATAGCTTTTTCATAAAAAGAGGATATTCGCATTTCAAATATACGAATATCCTCAATTAAATTTCAATTTATATAAATCAGTGGTAAACAACCTGCATACCCAGCCTTAAGGCTATGTCGCGTTCCAGTTGTGCACCACGGCTTTCCTGCCAGTCGGGGAGGAGATGTACTTCATCGCATTCCAGCATTTGTTTAATGTCGCTGCGTACGGCATCATTCCAGTTGCGGGTGTCATCGAGTACACATACTGGGTTAATTACATTATATCCCATGCCGGTAAGGCGGCTGGTAAGTTGATTAAATTTACTCTGAACGTCTTCTTTAGGAAGGCCTGTTATTTTTCCGGCTACATATGCTGTTCTGTTCATGATAGTACCTTTTTAAAAAGTGATAATAATTCGGGTTTAAAAATTATGCCAATTGTTTTCGTGCCTGGGCTTTAAAGGGGCTGAAGTAAATACTCGTTCATATATAATGACGAATAAATGGTCCTAAACGTTTATTTCTCAGCAATTTTATTTTGAACCTCCTTATCCTGGTTAAAGGAAAATAGATAAAAGACTACGCAGGAAAGATGGCCGGGGTGCGGCAGCACGTTGTTTCTTTAACGGCTGGTTGGCCATAAAGGTGAGCAGCATGTCGTGCTTTTGCTGCCGACGGGTAGCCTTGTCATGTAGTTTTTCTCTTTTCAGGTTGTAGCTGATAAATGATTCGGCGGCTGATTTGTAGGAAGTATTTTTCATATCACGCGGCTTGTTTTGTTTCTACATAAAATAATTCGTCCTGTACTACTTCTACACCCATCTCCCGCAATACTAATGCCACAGTTTCTTTATGTCTGTCGGCCAGCAGCATATCTTTTGCCGGCTCCTCTACTGTGCGTATATAGTTTGGTAACTTTTCTTTCAGCTGGGTAAGTATGTTTGTCCAGTTTGTACCCTTTACCGTCTTTAGCCTTGGTGTGCCCAACCTGAACCCCGCAATGCCGCTTGGTGTGCCTATGCTACGGCGTTTGGTAAACAGTATATTTTTATTGGTGGTGCAGTAATTCTTAATTGTGTCATATGCCGTGTTTTTAGTGTAGGCAGCGCACTGCAACTCATGTTCATACCGTTCCAGTACTTCGTTCACTTCTGCTTCTATGGCTTTGTTTATTTCCAGTCCACGCAATCCGGCTGCCGCGTAGCGCGCCATTGCCTGCTGAAATTCTGCCGGTGTTATTTGTGTCTCTATCCTATTGCTTATCCGGGTTTTCATACCAATACATTTGCATGTGTTAATAATGATTATACTATTATTATGCCGCGAGGCTGCCCATCTTTTTGAGCATTGTTTCCACTATCACAGCGGCGTACTTGTCGTGTCTTATGTCCAGCATGTTCCAGAGCTGGTAAAACGCTACAGACTCGGTAGTTGTGAGCGATAGTGTGTAGTTCTCCTGTATCCTTTTGATCATTAATGTGAGTTTGAACTGCAGCTCACGCATATATTCCCGTAGCAGGAAGTGATGGTCGTTAACAGGCTTGAACGATTGCAGCATTTCCTCACATATTTCAAGCAGGGCTTCTACGCGCTGATGGCTGATCCGTACCCTAACATTTCTTTTTGTAGCCATTGGTTTACAGAGTTTAAAACGGTTTCGTATTTGGTTAAGAATCTTTCATCGCCGGTAGCCAGTAGCTCATTAGTGCGGGTAAGGCCGTTGATGATAGTAGCATGGTCGAGCGCGCCGAAGTAGTGCGATATATTGATCAATGTGAGTGTGGGGAAATAGGTGCGCAAAAAGTGTGATGCGATAAAACGCAATTCTACAAACTGTCGCGAACGGGATCTTTGCTTGTAGCAGGTAGCGTCCATTCCCAATGTGCCGGCAATAACACGCAGCATAGACTCCGGACTTTTGGAATACTCATACCCCGAACACAGTACAAGATTCATATTTGCGCCGGTAGATTGTTGAATTTTTCTTTGTGCCGAACGGGCAATGCTCCTTGTTGAGTTGCTGTCGATCTTTACTGACTTTTTCATATATTATCTTTTGTTTTTTACAATTGTTGATCGGTTATTCAGGCTGCAATATTTACCTGCCTGTTTTTGTGTATCATTTCCGGTATGCCATGAAGGTTGTCTGCGCATGTTTCAGATATGTCTCTTATGGTTGCTTCATCAAAAAGGTTGTTTGCTTTACATACCAGTTCCACATCGCGGGGAGAAAGGCTGGTGAGGGTGATGAAGCGTTTGCCCAATGCACTGTAGAGCCGCTCATATCCTGTCTTTAGTGTCAGTACTCCTTCCATTATGCGCGGCCTTAGTTCCTCATTGCCCATGATCACCACACCTACTGTGCCGGTGAGCGTGTTAGAGAGTGCAACCGCCAGTTGCAATACCCTGTCTTTCAACTTGTGTGCATCATCAATTATCACCACTGGTTGCTCTCTTGCCGACACGGATGCCGTAAAGCTGTTGATCATATCCGGTATGCTATCCGTAGGGAGAAGAGCTGCGGTTTCCATAACCAGGTTCATAAATGATCTGCGGTTGTGTGCTTCGCTGCAGGGAATGTAGATCACATTTTCCTGCTCGCGTTTATATTGCTTTGCGGTGAAGGTCTTACCCAAACCGGTGCTCATGGTGATGCCGTAAGACATAGCATAATGCTGCGCATCGGCAAATAAAATGCGTAACAATAACGATGCACTAGTGTCTGCGGGATGCCACTCCCCACAGTAAAAGCCTACCTGGCGGGCTATATGCAACCAAAGCTTATTACTGAGTAATTCCCAGTTCTCGTTCTTTACCTGCGAGATAGTAGCCTGGCTTATACCCTGCAGGCTGGCAGCCGCCTCGGCCTGGGTGTCAAAGCTGCTTATATACCGCATCAGTGCGTCTTTTACCTGTAGTTTGTGTTCGTGAGTCATGTGATCTGAGATTTTAAGCGTTTTCATGATAGTGTCTATTTTCACTGCGGTTTGTTGCTTTTTATACTGTTTGTGGAATTTCTTGACAGAAATCATTATGTTTGTCTTATAAAGCATCAATTCCGGTACAAATATATTCCATTATTTTTGACAAATCCAAATTTTGTGGAAAAATAATTCTATCTTTGTTGTCATGAACTTAGCAACCAACCTTAAATATCTAAGAAAGAAAAAGGGCAAAACGCAGGATGCGCTTAGTGCAGAGCTGCAAATAGGGCGTACTACGCTGGCCAATTACGAAGCAGGCATCAGCGAACCCAATGTGGAGACGCTGATCACTATTTCCAATTATTTTGGAATTTCGGTAGATGCCCTGTTGTCAAAAAATGTGGAAGAAGCAGCCAAAGTTCCGGTTTCCGGTGCCCATTTTATAGATCCCAAGGCATATGTAGCCGATAAATACAATGGTGTACCAAGAATAATAACCGTAGATACAAAGGGCGTAGACAATATTGTGTATGTGCCGGTAAAGGCACGTGCAGGTTATTTGCTGGGGTATGGCGATACGGAGTTTATGGAAACGCTCCCCACCTTCAGGCTGCCGGGACTAAACAACAGCACCTATAGAATGTTTGAAGTAGATGGTCCCTCAATGGCGCCCAATGTGCTGCACGGCGATAAGCTGATAGGCGAATGGGTGGATGAGCTGGATAAGATTCGCGATAACAGGGTGTATATAGTGGTACATAGCGGTGGCGTAGCTGTAAAGCGCGTCATCAACCGACTGAAAGAGCGCGGTAAACTGTACCTGAAGAGCGATACCATAGCCCATCGCCATGAGTTCCCTACTTTGGAAATAGATCCATCGGACATAAAAGAAGTATGGTATGGCCGTTTAAAGATCAGCAGCGACTTTAGCGAACCGGCAGAAGTATACCATCGCCTGGCCGACCTGGAAATGGATATGATGGAAATGAAGCGGAATCTGAAGGGCTGATGGGAGATGCAGACATGCTCTGCCGGGTATTCCTGATGCTAAATTAATTATGAAATAACCCCTAAATAAAGTAGGCGCACCGTATGGCGCGCCTATTTCAATTATTGTTTTTCTGATCATTTAATTAGTTCACCACTGGCAGATAGCCGTATTTCTTTCCGTATTCCATCATCTGGTTAAAGAAGTTGTCCGGGTATTCTACTTTTACATTGCTGATGGTCTTGCCCTTCATAACAGGTACCAGCTTTGGCTGTATAAAACCGCGGTATGGTTTGATACCGAGTTTCATAAAGCGCTCCAGCACTTCCTGGTGCAGTTTACCATCCACCTTTACCCCGTAGTTCTCTACCAGATTTTTACCCGCTTCGTAGTCGCCTTCTGACTTAATGCGCTGAATTTCTTTCAACAGATCACCAAACAATTTGCGAAGCTTTGTGTAGTCGTTTACCTGAACATAGGTCTTGCCATTGCGGTTGATCATTTCAACAACCTTTTCCACCTTACCTTTTTCGAATGCCCAATGTGCAATTAGTGCTCGGTTGCGCATGTGCGCTTCTTCGATCTGGTCGCCCGACTTAATGCGGGTCAGCTGTGTCATCAGGCCATTCATCATGTAGTTGTCGTAAGCGGCTTTTGCCACGTCCATATTGGGCATAGCACCAATATCTACCAGCTTCTGATCATTAACATAATATAAACCTACAAGGTCGGCGCGAGCTTCTTCAAGGCAGCTTGCATAGTTCTTCAAAGTTTTGTTGGTTGTTTCTACACCCGGGTTGATCTGACCTGAAGCGTGACCTATGCATTCGTGCATGTCTGTGTGCAGATCTGAAGCCAGCGCACCGTACTTTTTCATACGTGCTATTACTTCTTCATTAGCTCCAAACTCAGTAAGCATGCCGCCCTTGGCACTTGCCAGGTTATAAGAGTGAATAATGTTACTGAGTGATACTGATTTCGAGCCATGCTCCTTACGGATCCATTCTGCATTGGGCAGGTTGATGCCGATCGGTGTGCTCGGTGCAGCATCGCCACACTCTACTATCACGGTAATTGCTTTTGCAGTAATGCCTTTTACTACTGCTTTCTTGTGCTCCTTCATGATCGGAGAATTGTCCTCAAACCACTGCGCTTCGGCAGCAATTTTTTCCAGACGTTTGGTCTCTTCCATGTCGCGGAGTGACAATGTACTTTCGAAGCTGGCTTTCTTGCCTATGGCGTCGAGGTACACTTCTATAAAGCCGTTCACTACATCAATGCGGGAGTTAACATCCTTCACCCAAGCTACGTTATAATCGTCCCAAACTTTAAGGTCGCCTGTTTTGTAGAAACGGATCAGCTTATCGAGCGCATCCTGTTGTTCTTTATTCTCCGATACTGCAAGCGCTTTTTCGAGCCACATAACTATGTGTCCGATAGATGCACCGTACATGCCATCGCGCTTCCAGGTTTTCTCTATGATCTTGCCATCCACCTTCATGAGCTTACTGTTCAACCCCCATGACGGTGCATTGCCTTTGGTGTCGAACTTGTCGTAGTATGCTTCTACTTCTTTCTGAGTTACGCCTTCATAAAAGTTGTTTGATGAGTTAACTACGTTATCAACATTAGGACGCAGGTCTACCACCTTAGGCTCGAAGTTCATATCGAACACGATGGGCTTTAAGCGCTTCGCAAAAGCATCAACAGATTCTGATTTTTCCTTTGGCAGCTTAGTTACATCGCTTGCTTTTAGTACGGACACGAAATACTCATAAGAACACTCGGGTATAAACTTATCGTTGCTATAATGATGATGATTACCATTGCTGAACCAGAAGCGACCGCAGTATTCTTCAAGTGCTTTCCAGTCTTTGGTATTCTTATCGCCCTTGTAGG
>CANBQQ010000180.1 GCA_947371715.1 Flavipsychrobacter stenotrophus | reverse complement strand
GCCGGTGTAAGTATCTCCCTGAGCGTCTTTTCTTTTTTCTTATTGTCCTTGGTATCCTCTTTTTTGTTCAGCAACTTATTAGCATATGCCGAAACCATGTTATTCATACTGTCGGGATTTACCTCCAATGCAAATACTTCGGTATTGTCAATAGCGGCGTAAAGAGAGTCCGGGAAGTTAAATAGTTTCTTTGCTTTGAGGTGTACAGTGCCGAAAAGGTAAGACGACTGCTGTAACCCATTGCCCGAGATACGCCAAAGCAATGTTTTCTCTTTTTGCTGGGCATTGGCCTGAAAGTACATGCCTGATAAAAGGCCAAAGAAAACCAATAGGTTTATAAGTGATTTCATAGATATGCTTAATAATTGCGCATCAAAAGTCGCATTTTATTGGCAGTTAGCATAATAGGGTAGCAACAATGTTGATTCTCTTTGAGTCGAATAAAAGTTATCCTTCGATCCTTTCATCACGCTTATCAAGGTCCAGACAGTCAAGAATATAAAAATGCCCCGGTTGCATAAGCCGGGGCAATGTATCATTTCAAAAGTTATTGTTCGTGTTCTGCCTGTCTCTTTAGCTGGTCCGCTTTCCACTCTTCCCTGTGCTTCCTAAGCGGGTGATCTTTAGATTTATTGAAGATCATGGTGCCATTTTCACGGCCTGCTCTCAGTGCTTTCTGCTCTTCGGGAGACATATTCTTCTCCTCCATACATGACTCGCTGCAACAGCCTTCATACTGAGCGGCGCATTCAGGGCATTGTATAAACAGCAGGTGGCAGCCATCGTTGGCGCAGTTGGTATGTGTATCGCATGGCTTACCACAAATGTGGCACTCGGCTATGATGTCTTCTGTTATGCGCTCGCCAAGGCGCTCGTCAAACACGAAGTTCTTGCCGATGAATTTTACAGGCAACTGCTGTTCTTTGGCTTTGCGGGCATATTCAATAATGCCACCCTCCACATGAAAAACATTTTTGAATCCATTATGCAGCATGTAGGCACTTGCTTTTTCGCAGCGTATACCGCCGGTGCAATACATAATGATATTCTGGTCCTTTTTGTCTTTGAGCATATCTACCGCCATTGGCAACTGATCGCGGAAGGTATCTGAGGGTACCTCAATGGCTCTTTCAAAATGACCAACTTCATACTCATAGTGATTGCGCATATCTACAATGATGGTATCAGGCTTTTCTGCCAGCTCATTGTATTCTTTGGCTTTCAGATACTTGCCCGTTTTCGACGGGTCGAAATCAGGGTCGTCAATGCCATCTGCAACCACCTTCGGACGCACCTTCATACGCAGCACCCAGAAAGACTTACCATCATCATCAACCGCAATATTCATGCGGATGCCGTTCAGCTCAGGGGCTGCAGCATATAAAGCCTCCTTAAAAGCCTCATAATTGCCGGCCGGCACGCTAACCTGTCCGTTAATGCCCTCATGGGCAATGTAGATACGGCCGAAAACTTTCAGTTCGTTGAACTTAATGTAGTTCTCGTTGCGGAATGCAACAGGATCGGCAATGTTGAAATACTTGTAGAAAGAAACTGTTGTGCGGGGTTCTTTTTCGCTAAGCATTAGCTGCTTCAGTTCCTCGTTATTAACCCGGTTGTGTAACACTGGCATTGTGTACCTTCCAATTTTAAAGTGAGAAAAAGGCAAATTTAAACATATTTCTGCCCCTGCATTCAACAGCCATGTATGATTTTCGTCATCTTTTAGTCCACTCCATGAGAATGACTTAGCGAGCTGCGCCGGTACAATTTTTCAAACATTGTTTATTCCCTGAAATCCATGATATTTGTAAGAGGCTTACTAAACTGGTAATCAACAGATAATACAATGAGCAAGCATATTCTACTATTTATTGTAAGTATTTTGTTTTCCGGCTTTGTTAGGGCGCAGGATGTACAAAAGCCTATGGTCGCCGGCACCTACAAAGGCAATTTGCCTTGCGAGGAATGTAAGATCATAGAAACCAACCTGGATCTGAAATACGGGACCGATTCCACAGGAGAGTTTTCACTCCGTGACAAGTATGTAAGCAAGGGTGGTACAGATGTGACATCCCGCGTAAGTGGTGAATGGATCATAGCCAAAGACATATTTGAAGGCCGTAAAGTAATGATGATCATCCTCAACTACGACAATGAAGAAAAGGCGATGTACTATGTCTTAAATGCCGATGGCAGCCTGCAACCCCTTGATAAAGACCGCCATAAAGTGACGGCCGACATAGACTGCACCCTCAAAAAGATGTTATAAGCTAGTTATTGATAACCAGTTATGCAGGTATTTGCTACAGGTCTAAGACGTTTTGGCATATATTTGCTGTAAACTTAAGATATCCCGCATGGATACTAATTATAAATACGTTTTACTGACCATCCTTACATTGTCCATATTTACTTTGACAATAGTTGAATTGACGGGTGTAAGTAAAAATGCAATGTTCCGGAAATTTCATAGTGGCGGAGAGGGTGTTTTTTATTCACGGGACGGAGAGGTTTACCGCGGTGAAATTTATCCCGAACAAACACGCAGCCGCAGCCAGATAGTAGCAGAAATGCCTAAGACCACTATGCAGTTCTATGAAACTAAGTTCAACTTCGGCACAGTAAGTGTAGGTCGTATCGTTACACACGTATTCCGTTTTAAGAATACCGGACAAAACCCGCTGATGATCGCTAAAACTGATGTTACATGCGGTTGTACTACCCCTAATTTTCCATTAGAATCAATAGCTCCCGGTAGCGATGGCGAGATAACTATATTGTACAATAGTGAAGGCCATTTAGGCCACGAAGAAAAGAATATAGTGGTGCACTCCAATGCATTGCCTGAGGCAGTATCCATTACAGTAGAGGCAGAAGTTAGATAATTATGAACACAGTGAGCATTTCGCCAATAGATAAAGTAAAGCACTACCTATCCCTAATAAAATTCAGCCATACTGTTTTCGCTTTGCCGTTTGCAATAATAGGGTTTGTGCTGGCAATAACTACGATTACAGAACCTTATAATAAATTGGCCGGCTTCGGTAAAATGTTGCTGTGCATGGTTTTTGCACGAAGTGCGGCAATGGCTTTCAACCGCTATCTCGATCGTCGCTTTGATGCCCTTAATCCTCGTACAGCAGTCAGAGAAATACCCGCAGGTGTTATAAAGCCCAACCATGCGTTGGCTTTCACCATTCTCAATTGTGTATTATTTGTCGCCACTACATGGTTTATTAATGAGGCCTGTTTTTACTTGTCATTTGTAGCACTGTTCGTTATCCTTTTCTATAGCTATACCAAGCGTTTTACCGCACTATGTCACCTGGTATTAGGTGTTGGTCTATCCCTTTCTCCTATAGGCGCATACCTGTCAGTTACCGGCAAGTTCGATCTGTTGCCTATCCTTTTCTCCTTTATGGTGTTTACCTGGGTGTCGGGGTTCGATATCATTTATGCCTTGCAAGATGAGTCATTCGACCGCAGCCAGAAGCTTCATTCGATACCGGCAGCTCTTGGTGTGCGCAATGCATTGATTGTATCTACATTACTGCACGTTGTATCTGCTGTTTTTGTACTGTATGCTGGTGTTTATGGTCACTTCAACTTTGTATACTGGATAGGAGCTGCATTCTATCTAGGCGCCCTTACCTACCAGCACCTGCTGGTAAAGCCAACAGACCTCAGCAAGATCAATATTGCTTTCGGCAATACCAATGGCATTGCCAGTGTGGTATTTTCCGCCATAACTATTGCTTCAATTTACCTGGGTAAAATGCTGTAGGCATTTAGTTTACCATGAACGAAATAAAGATCTACAAGTCGGCATGGAAAGGTGTCAAGTTTATCTTGATGTCTTCTCTATTTGTTATTCCGTCAATATTTTTCCTGGTAAAGGGAGAGGAAACGGAAAGGATAAAGTTCCTGTTGTGTATTGGGTTCTTTGGTTTAGGATACCCACTAGGGCTTTCATTTATTCTCGATCGCAGGCCCCAGATCATACTCAACGAAACAGGCATTTTCGTTCGCAACCTCAGCGATAAAATTATCAATTGGGAGATCATTAAAGATGCATATCCGGCCCGGATAAATAAGCAGCACTTTATTTGCCTGAAAGTTGATGACGAGTATTCGCCCGCCCGCAGTAAAGGACGAATATACAGGTCTGTTGTAAAGTTCAATAAAGAACTGGGGTTCCAGGAACTTAATATCTGGACGGATAACATCAAGGTAGACAATCAAAAGCTACTTAACCTAATTCAGCAATCCATCCATGCCGATCATTCCCGGCGCAAAACACTTATTGAATCGGGAATGCTGTAACACACCCAAAACTGACGAATGCATTCCAAGCCAATTGCCTTTCACCTGCAACAACCTGGCATCCTGTCTTTCTTATAATCATGCGAATCATGGTTAAGATAAAAAAATACCCACCTGCAACGCAAGTGGGTATCTAATAAATCTTTTCATTGAGCAATTAAGCCATTGCGCAATTGAGCTATTCATAACATTACATCTTGATCACATCATCCTCATCTTCTCCCATCAGGAAGGAAACGGCATTGTTTTTCTTCTCTATCACCTTATCCATCCACAGCAGTAAAGCAGGCAGCAGGGTAAGGTTGGTTACCATTGCCAATAGCAATGTGATAGAAGTAAGATAACCCAAAGATTTAGTGCCATCGAACTGAGACAATGCAAACACCCCAAAGCCTGCTACCAGGATCAATGATGTATAGATAATGCTGAGACCTGTATCGCGAATGGTGCGGTGTACGGTATCGGCGATACTGTCATCATGCTGCGCCAGTTCCTGCTTAAAGTTTACCAGGAAGCGGATAGTAACATCGATAGTAATACCTAATGCCACACTAAATACAAGTACGGTAGATGGCTTTATACGGATGCCCATCCAGCCCATAAGGCCGGCTGTTATCAACAATGGAACGATGTTGACGATAATTGATATTACCAGTATTCTCCATGACCGGAATACCGCCACCATACAGCCAAAGATGAATAGGAACGCCAGTATCAAACTATCGCGCAGACTATTTACAATAAACTTACTTCCTTCCAGGAAGGTAACACTCGTTCCCGTAAAGGTTACCTTATACTTGGTAGAGTCAAATATTTTGTCCACTTCAGGTTTTATCTTGCCCAGCATTATAGGCAGCCGGTGAGAGCCTATATCGGCCATATTCACGCTGATACGGGCCTTGCTCTTGGTGCTATCTACAAAAGAATGCAGCAACTTAGAGAACATACTGGTATTGTCGCCACCCTTAGTACGCAGGTAGGGGAGTACAAAGGCTGCCTGTATAGGGTCTTCCGGTACTTCGTAATAAACAGGATCACCGCCGAAGTAAGCCTGGTTGGCAAATTTAATACCCTCCGTTATTGCAAGTGGACGACCAATTTCCGGATAGGTTTCCAGATACTTGCAAAGCTTGTCCATCTTACCTAGTACTTCCAGCGATGCAACTCCGTTCTTCTTACGGGTGTCTATCACTATCTGCAACGGCATTATACCCTTAAAATTATTCTCCAGGAATTTCAGGTCGAGATATATTTTGTCGGATTTAGGCAAGTCGTCTACTATATGAGCATCATTCTTTAATCTCAATACACCCCATACAGAGAATACACACACAACAATAGTAAATCCGTAGATCCACATTCTGTGGCTGAATACCCACTTAGTTATCTTTTCCAGTAATTTATTGATCCAGCCGCTTTCCAGATAGCTGGTGTGGCGCACATTAGGCGGCGGCAGGAAGCTGAACAACGCCGGTATGAATACAAGTGAAATAAAGAACAGCCCGAGGATGTTGATACCCGCTACCAGTCCGAATTCCTTCAGCAATACACTTTTGGTAAAGAAGAAAACACCAAACCCAATACCGGCGGTAAGATTGGTAAAGAAAGTTACTATACCCATCCTGTCTACCATGCGCAACAGAGAGCGCATTTTGTTAGGGTTTTTGGCATACTCAAAATGATACCTGTTGAGCAGGTAAACACAATTAGGAATGCCTATCACCACTACAAGCGGTGGAATGAGTGCGGTAAGTAATGTTATTTTATAGCCCAGTAATTCTATTGTTCCTACAGACCAGATAACCCCTATGGCCACTACCAGCATAGACGCTATTACTGCCGCTACAGACCGGAAGAATAAAGCCAGGATAACAGCGGTAAGTACAAAGGAGAGTATCAGGAACAGGCGCATTTCGTGCTGCACGCGCATAGCCATTTCAGTACGGATAAGCGGCAGGCCCGAGTAGTGCATTTCTATATTGTGCTTTACTCCAAACTCATTACCCAGCCTTACAATTTCATTGATCACATCTGCACGGCCCTTAGAATTCAGTACATCCTTTTGGATCCACACCGTCATCAGGTAGGCGTTAGAATCAGGATTATAAAGAATTCCTTTGTAAAACGGCAGGCTTAGGAAAGTTTGTTTGATGCTGTCGACATTGGTAAATGGCGGTGTGCCCGCTATAGGCATAGCTTTCAACTTCTGTGTTACTGTGTCTTTAACCAGTGCAATAGCACCGGGTACACTTAGTACATTTTCTACAGCATTTACCTTGGCTATCTTCTTTGCCAGTAGCACATAGTCATTGAAGAATTCGGGTTCAAAGAAATCTTTGGTTTTGACAGCGATCGCCATCAGGTTGCCATCTTCCCCAAATTCAGCCCTGAATTTCTGGTAC
>CANBQQ010000179.1 GCA_947371715.1 Flavipsychrobacter stenotrophus | reverse complement strand
ATACAAAACCACCTGTCACGCCAGTTCAGCTTTACTCTCCTACTGAACCTCAGATTTGACCACTAATAGTTGTAAGTAGTACTGCAAACGAATCAATACACCCACAAAAAAAATCTCCCGGATATACCGGGAGATTTTTCATTCTATTTTCAGATCAGACATTTACAACCCGATCATTTTTACTTCTGCTCAAGAACAAAATGGAAGATCTTGCTCATGTGCTGTGAACGTACGCTCAACACATAGCTACCATTAGCAAGGATACCATTCAGTTTCACCTGCTCGTTAAACTCACCATTCTTAGCTTCTGTATGACCGGTATACACTACCTGGCCCAGCATATTGGTTACTTCAAGTGTCATATCCTCATTGCTCGACAGGCCAAGATTACCCCTAACTATGAACGAACCATTATTAGGATTTGGCACCAGAGAGATAGTAGCCTCGCCGCCGCTCACATTGTTCACACCTACGCCACCACTACCCAACACACTCATCGCTAGTATGTTTGAGATAGTAGTACCACCGCAAAGGTCAGTGTTCGTTACATGGCAGGTAACCAGGTCGCCCGATACAAGCAGGCTCGTAATGAACGTAGTACCATTAGCACCCGATACCGGCGCACCATTAATATACCACTGGTAAGCAGGAGCCGCACCACCACCGCTCAATACGGTAACGGTAAAGGTATCTGTCATTCCAAGAGTTATAGTAGTACCCGGATGAGCTGCAATAGTTGCTACAGGTGTTACTGTTGTACCCACTGTCATGATCATTTGAGCTGTATCAGATGTTGGTGCTACGCAAGGATAACTGCTGGTCATTCTTACTACAACCATATCTCCGTTTGCAGGCACATAGAAGTAGCTAGGACCCGTTGCAACTGCAACGCCGTTTACTGTCCACAGGTAAGCAGGGCTGCCACCGCCATTGGTCTCAGTTGTGTTGTAAACAACTATACTGCCACCGCATGATGTAGGGCCTGTGCTCGATGTTAAGGTAACATCAGGTACTACGAATGGTATGATATCCAAAGTAAGACTTGCAGAGGTAACTACTGCTGTACTACCCGACAGACAACCTGCTGTGCTGGTCATTACCGCTGTAACAACATCACCATTAGTAGCCAGGTAAGTATAGTTGCTGGTACCAGATACAGGAGAACCATTTACATACCACTGGAAGGTTGCACCTGAACCAGCACTAACAGGATGAGTATACACCGTAGTGAATGCACCCGCACAACCCGTATCAGTATACGCTGTTGCCAGTGTAAGTGCCGGAGTAACGATCGGATCTACTGTCATAGTTACCGAGCCAAATGCTGTAGCAGGAACCGCACAAGCTAGATTACTTATTATGCTCAGTGCTACCACGTCACCCATTGCAGGCACATAGCTATAAGAGCTTGCAGCAGACATCGGCGAACCGTTTACTGTCCATGAGTAAGTAGGCGCAGTACCACCGTTGATAATTGTTGGTGTGTAGGTAACTGTAGAACCCGCACATACCGTTGTACCTGGGTTCGCATTAATAGTTACTGTAGGTACAAATGAAGGATTAACCGTCATAGTGCTGTAAACCTGGCAACCGCTGCCATTGGTAAGCGTAATGTTTGCAGTACCAACACTCAATGCATGTACTATACCTGTACCCGCTTCTATCGATGCGATGGCAGGTGAACCACTCGTCCATGTACCACCCGATGGCACACTGGTAAGAGTAGTCAGCGTATTATTACACATTGATGTAACACCCGATATTGCACCAGGCAATGCATTAACGGTAACCGTAGTGCTGCGTGAGCAGCCTGTTGATGTTTGTGTAAAGATGATCGTACCACTACCCGAAGTAACACCTGTTACCACTCCCGATGCATTCACAGTAGTGATCGCTGGTGTAGATGTACTCCATGTACCTGGTGTGCTTGCATCTGCCAGTGTGGTAGAAGCAAGGTTACAGATAGTAGTAGTACCTGTTATAGCAGCAGGCAATGCATTGACTGTTACCAGTGCCGTATCAAAGCAACCATTGGTCGCTGTATAAGAGATGACCACTGTACCAGATGTTACACCGGTTACAACTCCCGAAGAGGTAACTGTAGCTCTGAACACATTACCTGACGACCATGTTCCTGAACCGGTAGCATCAGACAAGGTAGTTGCACCACCCGATGCACACACAGCCATTGTACCTGTTATGTTCGCAGGATTAGCATTTAGTGTCAATGACTTTGTAGCCATACAGCCCGGTATTGTAGTGTAGGTAATGTTTGCAGTACCTGCAGTAAGGCCGGTAACTGTAATTGGTGAACCTGTAGCCGAAGATATTGTAGCTATAGTACCGGTTGAAGTAGTCCATGTTCCACCTGTAGTAGATTCTGTAAGCGTTGTAGTACCACCGTTATAACATACCGATGTACCACCGCCTATTGCTGCCGGAGGTGCCACTGATGTTACCAGTGAAGTATCAGCACAACCTGTAGGCAATGTATAAGTAATGATAGCAGTACCTGCTGTACCCATTGTAACCACACCACCTGCACTTACAGTAGCCACACCTGCATTGCTGCTGGTCCATGTACCACCTGTAGTAGGATTTGATAATGTTGTAGAAAGGCCGCTGCATATAACAGTGCTACCGGTGGTTGTAGTCACAAAAGTAGACACGTTAATTACAGTGAAAGTAACACAACCACCTACTGTGTAGAATACAGTATCAGCACCCGCAGCCACGCCATGTACCACACCACCTGCACTTACAGTAGCTATAGTAGTGTTAGATGTGGTCCATGTACCACCGGTAGTAGTATTAGACAAGGTAAGATTGCTACCTGCACACACATAATTAGAGCCTGTCGAAGTAGTTATAGCAGGTGGCGCTGTAATCGTAACAGTACTTGTATCATAAGATGAACATGTACCCAGTGTGGTGCTGGCTATATAATCTACAGCTGTTGTAGACAATACTGTAGTAGGATGCACATATACTTCATATGCTGCAGTACCCGCTACGTAAGGAGTTGTCAACGCAGGGTCAGAGAACAGATAGGTTGACGGTGTCCATACCGGCGCTGGGCCTATTATTGGTGTACCTGTTATACTTACATTGTCTACAGCCCAATAATAACCATAGTTAGTGTTATAATAGAAACGCAACTGGCAATTTGTACTACCAGCATACGGAGTAAGATCATAGTTATCAGTAACAAAACTAGTCGGTGTACCGGTAGTGATCGTTGCATAATCATGGATCAAACTCCAGGTTACACCACCATCTGTCGAAATATCTACAGAGACGACATTATCCATATAGTATGCATGCAAATAATGTTGGAACGATAATGCCACGGAAGCAAAACCGGCTAACGAGAACGTAGGAGATATTAGGCTACTTACTGTAGTGTATGAACTGCTACCCGAAACGTCCGCATTCGTTATTACAAATGGTGAATTGTCAGGGCTATGGAATGTAGTACCAAAACCATACGTGTAACCATCTGGTTCTCCCTGCCAAGGACTCAATGCAGCAGGGGAAGTACTACCTGTATTATCTACAGTCCATGTACCCAATCCCGCATTAAAATCTTCAGTAAGAATTGGTGTACCTGGCAAACCTGGCACAGTAGCTGTAAGTGTTACACTTGAACCATTACATACTGTTGCAGGAGCCGGAGTTACAACTGGTATAGGCGAGGTAGGCAACAACGGCTGCGCAGCAGTCATTGTCAATGTACAGGTACCGTCAGTAGCAGTAAATGAATAAACACCAACTGTAGCAGCACCCGGAACTGTAGGGTTCAGCAATGTAGATGTGAAGCCACCCGGTCCGCTCCATGAATAAGATGGAGCTGTAGTAGTACCTGTAAGATTGAACGGACTGTTAGGACATACCGCTGCGCTTGCAGCCGCACTAGAAGTAAACAGGCAATGAGGTATGATGTAAACTCTGTAGTCAATTGCATCACCACTATAATAAGATGGAGATGTTCCCAGGTAAGACATATTACATGGATCAAGGTGCAGAGGAGCACTTGAACCACCCGGATACACTTCCCATATAGCACGTACACGCATATTGTGTGTACCCAATGCGCCACCTGCAGGAATAGAAATATTGAAATTGGTAGGATTAGAAGTGAAGCTTGGATCAAATCCACTTACAGGAGATACTTCTTCAGTAGTTTCAAAAAGACCATTGTCATTAAAGTCTATCCACACCTGCAATTCCTGATGATCGTAAGTGCTGTACCACAAACCTGATGATGCGTAAACACCACCCTGTTCCATTGTGATCGGCGCTAATGTTGTATGGTCCAGATATCCTGTAGTAGTACTAACAACAGCATTCAGACCTATATCATCAAGGTTCGAACCTGCAAAGCCTGCTACGTGGAACTCGTCGATACCCGCATAGGTACCACCGGCATAAGACCATGATGAGCCATCAGGGAAACATGGAGGTGTAGCAACATAGGTGGCCAATACAGGAGTTGCCGTTGTAGTAGTACTGCTTGATGTACAAACAACAACACACTGGAACCATGTATCAGCAAAAATGCTGGTAAATGAATAAGTAGCATTTGTTGCACCGGTAATATCAGTCCAAGGCCCTGAAGCACTAGAGGCAGACTGCCATTGATAAGTAAGACCCGCTGCAGTAACAAGACCGGGAAGACTCAAAGTAAATGGAATGCTAACACCACCGCTTGTTGGCGTAATTGCTGATGCGCCTGCTACAGGTGCACCACTACATGGTGGGAGATAAATAATGTTAGCCATATAGTCACGGGTAACACCATAGTAGTAAGTATAAGAACCATTGGTAGGATTACATGGGTCCATGTGAGGCTCAGCAGTGCAATCATAGGTCTCAGCCTGGCGAACGCGCATCCTGTGCAAACCAACTGGTGCTGTTAAAGAAATATTAGCGGTATACGTTGCGAAAGTGCCCGTAGGTCCGCAACCTGTAAGACCAGAAACCGGGGTGATCTCTTCAGACCAGTCAAATACACCATCATCATTATAATCTATCCATACCTGCATATCATACTCATGCCAGTCTGTATTATAGGTTAATGAACCTGGGTAAGTACCACCCTGCTGCAAGTCGATTGAGATAAATGTTCTATCCTGATATCCTGCAGAAGGTGAAGCCGGACCATTGTCGTTTATAACTGAACCGGCGTATCCATTGAGCGTAAAGTTTTCCATTGCATCAAATGTTGCCGGTGTACTGGTATACGCAGTTGAGTATACCGGTGTGCAATAGCAATAGCCAACATAATTTACAAACACACTTGAAGATGTCCCGGACAAGCCCGAAGCAGGACAATTAACAATCAACTGAAAATACGTAGGCGCTGATATCATGTAAGAATAGGTAGGCGAAGTAGCCCCTGATATGTCTGTCCATGGACCTGTAGCACTTGTTGATTCCTGCCACTGGTAAGTAAGCCCCGATGCTACCGACAATCCACCAGATGACAGTGTAAATGCTGTAGACGGACATCCTATGGTCACTGATGCTGCAGCTGTACCAGCAGAAGGTGACCCGGCGCATGCTGGAGCCGCTATAATATTAGCCGTGTAATCGCGGGTGGTACCGTAGTAATAAGTATTGATTAAATCATATTGACTACATGGATCCATTTCAGTCGAAATAGTTCCACTGTAACTGATGTCAGCGTAGCGGACACGCATCCTATGACTACCAATTGCTGCGGTAAGTGGAACGTTTATAGTGAACGCATCTAATGATGAATAAATGCCCACTCCCGAAGATATTACTGTTGTTACTTCTTCAGTTGCATCAAATAAACCATCATCATTAAAATCTATCCATATCTGGCTACCATAAGAATAAACACCATAAGTATAACTTAGGTTGCCACTGTAGCTATTGCCCTGTTGGAAATCTACTGAAATTGATGTCCTGTCCTGATATCCATCAGATGGTAACGTTGAAGGACCTGCATCGCTTAACGTCGAACCCGCATAACCCGTTATATCTACTATATCAAGGTTGGCAGATGATGTTGCAGGTGTGTAATAATAAGACGGTGTACAATAGCAAAAACCAAAGTAGTTAACAAATACAACAGTGGATGTAGCTGTTGTTGATGAAGCGGGGCAGTTAACGATCAACTGGAAATAAGTTGGTGTTGAGATCATGTATGAATAAGTTGGAGAAGTAGCTCCAGATATATCCGTCCATGGGCCTGTAGCACTTGCAGATTCCTGCCACTGGTAGGTAAGACCCGCTGCTACAGTAAGCCCGGTAGAACTCAATGTAAATGCAGTTGATGGACAAGCTAAAGTTGCAGATGACGTGGCAGTACCACCACTTGGTGTACCTGCACATGCAGGAGCGGCCAGTATGTTAACTGTGTAATCACGGGTTACACCATAATAATAGTTGGTTGAGAACCCAAGACTCATATCAAAGTTGTTACATGGATCCATTTCGGTAGGCACGGAACTATACTGAAGATCTGTATAGCGAACACGCATGCGGTGAGAACCTACTGGAGCCGTAATGGGCACAGTAATTGAAAAAGGATCTGAAGAAGAATAGGAACTGGTATAAATAACCGGCGTTGCTAATTCAGACACGTCAAAAATGCCGTCATCATTATAGTCTATCCATATCTGACTCGCATAAGTGTAAACAGTGTAGCTATAATTAAGATTACCGGTATACGTATTTCCTTGCTGCATATCTACCGAAAGTCCGGTTCTGT
>CANBQQ010000178.1 GCA_947371715.1 Flavipsychrobacter stenotrophus | reverse complement strand
GCCATGTAATGGCCATTAAGCTTATAGTATGCTGCGAATGGTGCTGGTGACAATTCGTTGAGTGCTTTGAATACCTCCAACGGATCAAGCAATACATCATCACAATACCCCTTGTTGCAAAAGTTGATCTCGTAGCAATCTCCTTCCCTAATGTGATCTCTTAGTGCCTCAATGGTGGCAACATAATCTTTTTTATTGAAGAGACTCGTAAACGTAAGTTTGGGCAAAGCCTGCGCGGCAGTAGTTTCCCAATTGATTATCTGGTCATAAACTAAGGTTGGATCAATAAATGACTCTATGGTTAAAATAGTTTGCTCGGGGTTAATATGGCACACTGTTTCAGGAACAAAGAAGTGCAGATGCGGGAATTGAGATGTTGCTTTGTGGTCTGAATGTAGTTTATTGAACAGTGCATTCTTGAAGTCGTAATTGATATGCCCGAATAACCAGTCTTTATGCGAATTGTGGCGTGCGGATAGTGAATTAAGATCTTCACCATTAACTGATGATATGCTATCTCTTTCACCTGTGGCCAGCAAGCACTCATAAGTGCTGTAAACCGATGGATAACTGTTGCTATCAAGATAAAGAAGGATGCTGAATTGTTGAGACCAATTCAGCATCCTTGCTTTTATATTACGGGCCTCATGCGGACCGATAGGAAATTCTATTTTCTGCCTGTGCAGCGATGTGGACATTAATTAAAAATCGTCGTCGTCGTCATCAAAACCACTTGCTCCTTCACTGAAGAAACCAAGGTCTTTAAAATCATCATCACTGTCAAAGTCATCATCCTTAGATGATTTCTTTTTACCTGCAGCTTTGGTCTTAGATTTTGGCAATTCAAACTCTTCGAAATCCTTGTCGATGTCAACATCAAAATCGTCGTCATCGTCTTTGCCGAAGTCATCATCTACTTCGTCCAGATCATCATCGTCGTCATCATCGTCATCAGCCTTAGATTTCTTTGCTGCTGTCTTCTTAGCTGCGCCCTTTTTCTTAGGTGCATCATCATCTTCAAGATCATCATCAAGGTCGTCGTCATCGTCTTCCACCTTGCTCTTCTTTGAAGCTGCTGCTTTCTTAGATGCTCCTACCGCACTTTCGTCAGCACTCTTTTTGCTTGCGGTTTTTTTGTCTGTATTTGATTTCATCGCGCTCATACTTGTTGACGTAAAATTTTAATAGTTTGATGAGATTGCCAAATTTTTTTGACAGAAATTTTATAATTTTTTTTCTTAAAAATGTTCGTTACATTGACTTTCCGCGCTTAGATAACTATCAACTGGTTACGACCTGTACCATTAGAAATGTAAGCGATCTTCGTACCTAGAAATTGTTCTACAAACTTGCAATAATCTTTAAAATCCTGTGGCAGTGCATCATATTCTGTAACACCTGTAAGCGGTGCACCCCATCCTGCAAATTCCTTGTAAACAGGCTCCAGGCTTACATCATCGGTTACATCATAAGGAAACTCTTCCGTTTCTTTTCCATCTGCAATATACGCAACTGCAGCCTTAATTGGTGTAAAGTTATCGAGTACATCTGTCTTTGTCATGATGAGTTTGGTCACCCCGCTCAGCATCACGGCATAACGTAGTGCAACAAGATCTATCCAGCCACATCTGCGCGGCCTTCCGGTAGTTGCACCAAACTCACTACCTGCTTTACGCAGCGCTTCACCGGTCTCATCATGCAGCTCTGTAGGGAATGGACCACCACCTACACGAGTACAATATGCTTTAGTGATACCGAACACTTCACCTATACGCTGCGGAGCAACACCGAGTCCATTACACACACCAGCTGATATAGTATTGGATGATGTAACAAACGGATAAGTACCAAAGTCAACATCGAGCATGCTACCCTGCGCACCTTCTGCCAACACTGTTTTACCTGCCTTCATATGTGTATCCAGCCAGTATTCACCATTCACTATCTGCAGTTTTTTCAGCTCTTCTATAGCTTCAAAAAATGCAGGTTCCCACTGCTGCCATTCTACTACATTATCATACTGCTTCAGCATGTCTTTATGCTTCTGCGTAAGCTTGTCATATTTCTCTCTGAAGTTCTTTGAAAGTATATCACCTACTCTTAGTCCGTTGCGACCTGTCTTATCCATATAAGCAGGACCTATGCCCTTAAGTGTGGAACCGATCTTATCCTTACCCTTAGCAGCTTCAGAAGCAGCATCAAGTGCACGGTGTGTAGGCAGTATAAGATGTGCCTTCTGCGATACATATAACCTGCTCAGCAGATCGGGACAGAGCGGCACTATCTTCTTCATTTCGGCCTGCAATGTAACAGGATCTATTACTACACCATTACCAATAAGGTTAAGGCAATGATTGTGGAACACGCCTGAAGGAATAGTATGCAATACTACCTTCTCCCCGTTTACATACAAGGTATGTCCGGCATTTGGTCCACCCTGGAAACGGGCAATGATATCGTACTTGTCAGCAAGATAGTCTACTATCTTACCCTTTCCTTCATCCCCCCATTGTAATCCCAGCAAAACATCGATCATGAAAAATAGTTTAAACGCTTACAATTATAATGCAGATGCGAAATTATACAAATGTGCACACCCGTGCTAGTTTTAATTCGCTAACTAAACTTTTTTATTTCACTTTTCTTTTCTATAACGGGCAAATATTTCACTGCGCTTTACCACAAAAAATCAGCCTGCGGAAAACCACAGGCTGATCAATTATATAACTATTGTAAAGAGTATTATTTTGCTTTGGTAGCAGGTGCACCCTGTACTTTAACCGGACCGTTAGGAGCAGGCTGTGGTGCGCTGTGAGCCAATGTTGCATCGTAAGCTTTATACTGCTCGGCAGTCATTACAGACTTGAACTTAGCATTCCTTGCAGCAAGGGCAGCATCAACATCGGCGCGAGTTATCTGTTTGCCAGATGCACGGCTATTTTCAATTGTAGTGGCAAACTCAAGGCAAGCGTCATGTATCTTTTTAGTCTGATCTTCGTTCAGCTTATATTGCTGCGCGTAAGTTTTAGACTGGTGCTCAGCCATTTTCTCAGAACGCTGTGCAGCTGTCATTTGCTGCTGCTGTACTGGCTGCTGCTTTGCAGGCATTGGAGCAGCCTGTGTTTGCGTAGACTGCGCGAAAACCGGAACAGATGCAAATGCAAATAATGCAGTGGTAATGATTAGCTTTTTCATAATTGACCTATATTTTAATGAATAATTTTAAAGCAAATTAGACAAATACTTGCAAAAAAAAAGTTACTCTTACCGGTTTGGGCCGCCAAAGCCTGCTTTTTAGCCCGAAACGCTTGCCAGCAGCGGATTCTTTTATTGGTTGGGTATTGACAAATTATCTATTTTTTAAACCAAAAGTTAATATAAATTTGCTCAGGACACGAAATACACAGGCGATCACCGGAAGAAATATACAAGAATAGCACTATAAATTATCCAATTTTTCAACACATAATAACAATAGGGCAATAGAAGAAAATCTACAAGCTGCAGTAAAAATTCATGTAGCTTGGGTGCCGTAATAGACCCTGAAATTAACATTATAAGAGATGAAAAAACAAGATTATTCTAATCACATACAGTGGTATATACCACATCATTTTATTTTTTACCCGGTTGTATTGGCTGCATCGATCTATAGCGGCAGGCGGGCTTTTACTCATCCTGAGGTGCAAATGGAATGGCTCGCCATTACCGGAATATTCCTGCTGCTGGCGTGGCTCTCCTTTATGATGCGCCAACACTACGGGCTGATCAACCAAAACCGAACAGTAAGACTGGAATTGCGGCTGCGCTATTATATACTTACGCAGCAACGCCTGGAGCCAATAGAACAGCAGTTATCATTTGGTCAACTATCGGCATTGCGCTTTGCGAGTGATGAGGAACTGCCTGCGTTGGCACAACGTGCGGTAACCGAAAAACTATCATCGACCGACATAAAAAAGGCGATCAAAAACTGGGAAGGTGATTATATGAGGGTGTAATTTTACCACACAATGTACACCAGGCAGGAAGCACAAAAACAAAGGCAGTTATTCTGGACCACCTTCGGGCAGTATATGCAACCAATTCTATCGGCTGACGGGGAAAAGATAAACTGGGTCAACTACAAGACCGGCATATCGGGCATTCATTTTAAAATGGATGCAGATACAGAACGTGCGAGCATCGCCATTGTATTCACACGAAATGACAGAGACGCACGCCGTGCTTATTATGACCAATTGGTGCGTCTTAAAGCAGTGCTACAGGAAGCCACTGGTGAGCAATGGGAGTGGTGCCCGGATGCGCAGGATGAATATGGCAAGCACATCAGTAAGGTGGGTATTGATCTGAACAATATCAATATACTTCGTAAAGACGACTGGCCACAGATCATTTCTTTCTTTAAGAAACGGATTGTGGCGCTGGATGCTTTCTGGAACATGGCGAAGTATGGGTTTGAGTAGGTCGTTTTGAAAAGTGGCAGTTTTTCATAAAAGTGGCAGTTTGGGTTTTGGTGTTTTGGCTGAAATGCTTTGCAGATGTGATTTCCAGCCTGTTTTAACAAACTGCTACTTTCTGCCACTTCCTGCCACTTTCTGCCACATGTTGCCACTTTTTTTAGGTGACTAGTCCCTGAATAGGTTTACATGTGGGTTAGATAATCCGTGTATTTGTTTACTGCAAGCTCAGTTGCTATGTAGGGTCAGAGACCCGATATATTAGTCGTCTCGAGAGCGCTTAGCTAACTCTCGCGACAGCAGGAATTTGTTTACTGCAGGCTCGGTTGCTATGTAGGGTCAGAGACCCGATATATTAATCATCACTAGAGCGCTTTGCTAACTCTTGCAACAGCACGCACAAAACGAATACGTCCTTTCGTGAGATTGCTTCGTTCCTCGCAATGACCCGCCTTATGTGGGTATGGATAGTTGTGTTTTAATAAGGTTCATAATGTCAAAGAGCGTGTCGTCCTTCACTTCGGTAAACTCAGTGTTAACTTGAGCTCGGGATGACGAATTTGTAATTCGGGTGTAAATTAATACGGCAGATTGATTCGGGCAAATAAAGATATTCACAAAAGTTACGTCTGCGTTCGCTGAAACGCTTTGTGGGCAAGGGTTCCAGAGGACAAATTTTGTGGATATGTTTTTCAGCGATGCTGAAACGGGCATTTACTTCGAGAGCAATTCTACGGAGTCTGCGACCATAAGTGTTGGAAAAGTTGTTAATGTGCCAGGATAAGGGTAACCCCTGACGGGGCAATGCCCACTTTTTGTTATGTTTTACTACAAACCGGTAGTCCCCTACGGGACATATGGCGAGCTGTTTTACTCTTTTCGAACACTTGTGGCCTGCGACTGCTATGTTGCTTACAGCGTTACAAACTCCTTGCCGCTGCATCTGCGGTCAACTGCGAACGAGGATAGAGATGAAAAACAAAACAGGCCGATCAAATATGACCGGCCTGTCTCTTTAGTATATGTAAGCAGGCTTTCTACTTACGACTTATAACTTACTACTATTTTATCTTCTACCACCACCACGCTGTTCTTGTGGTGCCTGCTGTGGCCTTGGTGCAGGAGCAGGTGCCGGTTGAGGGCGTGGCTGCTGCATTTGTGGCTGCGGTTGCGGCTGTGGCCTTGGCTGCTCCGGTGCACGCTGTGGCTGTGGCGGAGGGTTGTAGCGCTGTGGCTCAGGGTTACGCTGTGGCTGCGGCGGCGGATTGTAACGCTGAGGCTCAGGATTGCGCTGTGGCTCAGGTGCACGTTGTGGCTGCTGCGGCTCAGGATTACGCTGAGGGGTGAAGTGCTGCGGCTCAGGGCGTGGCTGCTGTGGTTCAAAGCGCTGTGGCTGTTGTGGCTGCACCTGTGGATTCTGTCTTACAGGTTCAGGGTTACGCTGTGGCTGAGGATCAAAGCGCTGCGGCTGTTGTGGCTGCACCTGTGGATTCTGCCTTACAGGCTCAGGGTTACGCTGTGGCTCCTGGCGTGTCTGCTGAGGGTTTCTCTGGTCGAAACGGCCAGGTCCCTGCTGCGGATTGCGTGGTTCAGGATTACGATCATTACGGCCTCCGGGGTTTGCCTGCTGCGGGTTATTACGACCAGGCTGCTGATTAGGCGTATAATTATTGTTGTTTCGTGGACCTACAACACCAGTGTTACCCGGGTTATTTCTCTGTATTTCCTGTCTGAAGGCTGGCTGTCTGCCGGTAGTTGGTGTTGCCGCTTCAGGGCGACCGATATTACGCGGAGCCTGAACCACATTACCCGGACGAGCGGTGGTATAAGTACCTCTGTCTACATTAGGACGATACATGCTTACAGTGCGCTGTTGTATGGCAGAAGAACCCGGCCTTGTGCTGTTAGACACCCGGTATACCTGCACAGGTGCATGTGTTGTAGCCTGTATGGTAGATGCACGCGGACCGTAGTTATACTGTACATGAGAGCGATTATCTACATACACATTGTTGATGATGGTAGTCTGGTTGATATACCCCCTGTTGTAAGAAGGACCTCTCCAGTAGTTGTAGTAATCATGCCTGTAGAGATATTGAGGACCTACGAATACCCACCATGAATCGGGGCAACCATAGCTTGAACCTACACCATAACCAGGTGCCAGCGGTGCCCAACCGGCATAACCGCCACCATATCTCCAACTTACCCAGGCGGGAGCCCATTCATAACCAGGAACCCATATCCAGCCATAATAGCCGTTATATGTCCAACGGCCGTAGTGGTAACA
>CANBQQ010000177.1 GCA_947371715.1 Flavipsychrobacter stenotrophus | reverse complement strand
GATCTCCGTCCTTTGGGTACTGAAGGGCAGAATACCGGGTTATACGATAGTCGTAAGTATAACAGTATAGGTGTGTGTTTTCCTATTGGTGCAGGTATTAAATACTGGATAGCCCCCGGGGTCAACTTTAGCTTTGAAATTGCAGACCGACTTACTGCTACCGACTACCTCGATGACGTAAGCCAGACCTACGTAGGTGTAGACAAATTCCCGCGTAGTACCGCATTAAACCCCGCCAAATCGCTACAAGACCGTAGTATTGAAATAGCAGGAAACCCCGAATTGGGCCGCACAGGCAAGCAGCGTGGCAACTCCAGCAGTCGCGATCAATATCTTATGGCCGTAATCAGCTTGTCCTTCAACTTTACCACCTACAAGTGCCCGGCATTTATGGGTAGAGACCTGATCAAGACTTATTAAGATGAGTTTTAGCTACTACTTACTTGTCGCTACCTTTCTCATCTTTCCAATTATAGCAATGATATGTGCACGGCTCTTACAACCTACCACGATCGTCAAAGGCTTAAAATATTTCTTAGGGTTCTTCTTACTCTATGATTTGGCCTTTTATTGCGGCTATTCCATCAAAGGAGATTACCCCGACTATGTCATCTTCAGCCTGCAATACCTCTGGTTTTGCACATTAATTTTTTCTATAAAATGGGAAGTTTTATGGCATAAAATGCTCAAGATGGCAGGCCTGTTGCTAGTCGGGCTAGGCTATGTTGTTGGTTTTTTAGGCGCAATAATTATTTTTATTCTGGCGTCGTTTGATATGGAGTCGAATCGCCAATTTCATATCACTAAGGATGGGATGAATTATGATATACGGATCTTTTCAAATGGCGGTTGGGTTGGGTCTATGTATACATACTATACCTTCGATGCATACAAAAAGTTAGGACCTCTTGAATACCGTTTAATTTCAATCCGCATTAGCAACGGTGACTCAAAATTGAATTTCAGGGGCAACCTGCAATTCTCCATCGTCGATTCTACAAAGAAGCAGTTCTTTGTAGTTACCGACGATAAAGGGGTACGGCTCACTTCTCCAACAAGATAAGGTCATTACCCCAAATTCAGCACGGCATTCACCCATTCCGGATCAAAGCTGGCATCAAACTTTTTGTAGAAATTGAGCGCGGGTTCATTCCATTCAAGTACCTGCCACACTATTCCGCTGAATTTCTTTTCTTTAGCCTCTTCTATCAATGCATCCATCAGCATCTTGCCCAGTTTGCGGCCACGTGCTGCTTCCGTTACTATTATGTCTTCCAGATACATGCGTTGTCCCTTCCAGGTGCTGTAGCGGATATAGTAGAGCGCAAATCCCTGTATCACCCCATCTTCTTCCACTACAAATGCCCACCAAACAGGGTTGGTGCCAAAGCCACTCTCTATAAAATGATCGAGTGTTACTGTCACTTCATCAGGTGCACGCTCATATAGCGCCAATTCCCTCACCAATTCCAGCATACGTGGGCAATCTTTTTCTACAGCTCTTCTTACTAAAGGCGTTGGCATAATGTTAATGTGTTATTACTGAATGCAATACTAACGAGGTAATGGCGTTATTCCAAGTATTCCCTCCTGTCAAACTTGCGTTAAACTAATTTTTAGATGCAGGCTTCCCCAATAATTTCAATAAATTTATCTGATCTTAAAACACACACCGAAAAATGAGTACACAAGGCGAGATACTATGGGTAGATGATGAAATTGATTCGCTTAAGTCGCAGATCATGTTCCTTACCAATAAAGGATATACTGTCACCCCGCTTTCTAACGGCTATGATGCCCTTGAACTATTGAAAGAAAAGATCGTAGATGTGGTGTTGCTGGACGAGAGTATGCCCGGTCTTACAGGGCTGGAAACGCTAGGCAAAATAAAAGAAATGCTGCCGCAGCTTCCGGTAGTGATGATCACAAAAAATGAGGCGGAAAACATAATGGAGGAAGCCCTTGGATCGCAGATCACAGACTATCTGATTAAGCCGGTAAACCCTAATCAGGTATTGCTTTCATTGAAGAAAATAATGGATGGCAAGCGCCTCGTTTCTGAAAAGACCACTGTGGCCTACCAGCAGGACTTCCGCAATCTGTTTATGGCGCTGAATGATAATCCTAACCACGAAGAATGGAAGGAGCTGTACAAGCGCCTGGTGTATTGGGAGCTGGAGATAGGTAAGAGTGATAGCTCTGAGATGATGGAGGTATTACAGACACAGAAAGCAGAAGCCAACAGCGAGTTCTTTAAGTATATAAGCAAGAACTATGCTGGCTGGGTAAAAGACAATAACAAAACAGGGCCACTGTTCTCTCACAAATTGTTCGAGACCAAGATAGCACCTCATATAAAGGCAGGTCAGCCCACATTTATGGTGGTAGTTGATAACCTGCGTTATGATCACTGGAAGGCTTTTCAATCCATCATCACAGAGTCTTTCCGTATTACAGAAGAAGATCTCTATTATAGTATATTACCCACAGCCACACAGTATTGCCGCAATGCAATATTCGCAGGCATGATGCCGATAGATATTGAAAAACACTTCCCGCTGGAGTGGAAAAATGATGATGAAGACGGAGGTAAGAACCTCTATGAAGAATTCTTCTTTGCTAACCAGCTGAAGCACCTGAAAATGGATAAGCTGAAGTGGCAATATGTGAAGATCACTAATAATGATGATGCAAAGCTGCTGGAAGATAATATCCACAACTACCTGAGTAATGACCTTACCGTTGTGGTGTACAATTTCGTAGATATGCTGTCTCACGCCCGTACCGAAATGGAAGTATTGAAGGAGCTTGCAGGCGATGAGATCTCTTACCGATCACTGGTTACAAGCTGGTTCGAGCACTCACCATTGCACAGGGCATTGCGCAAAATAGCTGAGAAGAACATACAGGTGTTTATGACCACCGATCATGGCAGCACAAAAGTAAAGACCCCGAGCAAGTGTGTGGGAGACCGGCAGACAACTGCCAACCTCCGCTACAAGCATGGCCGCAACCTGCAGTTCGAAAATCGCGATGTGTTGGCATTTAAAGACCCTAAATTAGCAGGCCTGCCAACACCTAATGTAAGCTCCACGTTCATCTTTGCAAAAGAAGATGTATTCCTTTGTTACCCCAACAATTACAACCATTACGTAAATTACTATCGCAACACTTTCCAACACGGCGGTGTTTCTATAGAAGAGATGATCATCCCTGTTATAAGGATGGAAAGTAAGTAGATGTTATATAACTATTGAAAAAGACCTGTTTTCTGCGTAAGAGACAGGTCTTTTATTTTAGTCAGGCCTTGGGAAACTGATCACGGTTAAGTATTTTCGTAATTCATTAAACTTATTATTATGAAGAAGACTTTATTTCTGCTGGTCACTTTGTGCGGTATATTCAGTGCTCAGGCACAGACCGGACTTGTTGCACACTGGGACATGGACGACTCAGTCAATGATGCATCTGGAAACGGGCACCATGGCGAGGCCCACAATATAGTACCGGCAATTGGAAAGGATGGAGTTATGGGGCATGCGTATTATTTTAACGGTGTGAATAGCTATATATACGTGCCGTATTCCGCAGGAATGAACATGAGTACAGGATTTTCAATTTGTGCGCGGATAAAAATTGCTGGTTTTAATTCCGGTACTTGCCATGGAAATACAATATTGGATCGTGGACAGTTATCTCCGGTAGGTACCGGCACATACGCGCTGTATTTTAACGATCTGCCATCGGGTGTCGCCTGTGGTGATGCAGTTGATACAACCCAGGAATGTTTTTTGACTGGTGCTACTGCTACCAGTGCTCCTTTGGGACCGTCTAGTATTACTGACTTTAATTACACACCGCATATTGTTACTAACCATTGGTATAGCGTTGTAGGGACTTTTAATGATACGGTTTACAAACTATATGTCAATGACACGTTGGTGAATACAACAACTATCACCACTCCCGGCTTAATGATCGGGACAACTACTGAAGGGCTCTCAATTGGATATGACACTTACGATTCAATTGGCGGATATCCTTATCAGTTTAAGGGTATTATTGACGACATAAAATTATTCAACAGACCACTAAGTGGCGGAGAAGTGCACGGATACACTACAGGCATTCAATCGGTAGGTCTACAGGCAGAAATATCTATTTATCCTAACCCTGCTCACAACTCATTAACTATTTACAATGCAGAGAATACTGTAATGAATATTTACAACGTAGTGGGAGCAAAAGTATATGAAGACAAAATAGCTGACCGGTCTGAGCAGATAAACATAGAATCCCTGATTCCGGGTACTTATATCACTCAGTTTATAGCAACTGACGGGAGCAGGATATGTGAGCGGTTTATAAAAGAATAGTCTTAAAGAACTATAAGAAAGAAAGGTGTTAATCTAACTTTCAGCACCCTTCTTACTTGATTTTTATCGAAAACTATCCCTTCAGCCATTCCAGCACGGTGGCGTTTCTATCGAAGAGATGATCATCCCGGTGATAAGGATGGAAAGTAAGTAGTAGAATAAATAGATCAAGAAAAAAAAGGGATGTCCATTTCAATAAAATGGGCATCCCTTTTTGTGTCATTCAATTCTGATCTTCTCTTTATCTGAGATGTTCCATGTCACCTACGCTGTGCGATATTGCATCATTAAAATAAAATAGGCAGGTGATGTGCTTTATGGTATTCTATGATTGGTTTATAAGGACCAAATTTGTGTTGCATTTCAGAGAATGTATCAACAAAGGGCCCGATACCATAATCAATAGCCTTAAATTTAATATTCGGATAATCAGGGTTAGCCTTACTGTCCTTTTTTTCAGGCCTTGGATGTATCCTGTCATCATTAATAAAGCCAGCTACATCAACACATTGATCGTCAGTAAGAGTGGGTTTCGTCCAATGGGCAATTTTATCCGGCATATTGGCCTTTATAAAGCGGGCCGCCTTGATAATTCTATGCGGACTTGATCCCTTCTGGTAGGATTTCAAACCCCAGAGCGGAGGATAGAGATAGGTAGAACCGTCAGGAGTCCACTGGCCTTCGCCATTTACACCGTGGCACGACTGGCAATGTTGACTGTACACTTCCGCTCCCCTCGTGATGTCAGCAGGGCGGTCGGGGTAGTTTATTTCCAGCGATTCATCGCCATTAATATGTTGACCTACCACTGTATTGGTTCCTACCCAACTAATGTAACATTCAATAGCTATTATTTCTTTAGCATCCAGTGGCATTGGCGTTCCATTGTGTGGTCGCTCAATACATTTGTTGATCCGTTCACCAAGAGACAATATTCGATCCTCTCTTCCCCGATATTGAGGATACCTTGCATGAGTAGTAAAATAATTAAGGCCGTATGGCCGGGTACCACCATCAAGATGACAGTTACTACAGTTCATTTTATTGCCAAGGTACTTGCCAACTGATCCGTCGGGGCCTATATATTTTGCTGTATTAAAAACGAGATCACGACCATATCTTACCATGTCTCCATATGGATCGTGAGGTATCTTGTTGGTGTCAGGTACTGCATACACCAGCGTGTCAGCGTTAATCACCGGAGTGGGAACTCCCTGCGATGATTGGTTGCCACAAGCTGCTAAACCCAGTATGAACGCGGCAAGTAAACTAATAAGCGCTAATTTCTTACTCATGTTCGTTTTCTTGTTCCATAATGACCAATAAATTAAAAATACAAACAGAGATCATGGCAAAAGTCAAAAAGTGAATGACAAACTTAATATATAAACCGCTTTTTTCAATTAATGGGACAGTTGGCAACAGCTACTCAGTTGTCTGATATTTTAGTAATACTGACAGCAGTTAGCTGTCAATAATCAATGGCAACGCTGCCTCTAAACTCGTAAAGAATAACTTATAAAATTGTTTCCCGGCCAACACTACCGTTGTGGCACTGAATATCGCTATAAGTTCTGGTTTGAAGATATTTCCAAAATGCAGGAGATTACTTCAATAATGAGTCTTTAAAACGCTCAGTTTCCAAAAAAAAATGTGGGATAGAATGAACTATAATTATCTTTCTTAGAGTCATCTCTGTATTCTCTATTTTCTACGAAAAATGCAAATTAAGACCTCAGCCTTACGGCTTATACTTTAGCATGGTGCTACTTTGTTTTGTGATCTACCCCTTCAGCCACTCTTCCGGGTTCAGTTTTGCAGCGCCTTCTCCCTTTGTTCTCCATACCTGGAAATTAAAAGATGGCTTCTTTTTCTCTACATCGTTGGCTACAAGTCCCAGCTCTTGTCCAGATATAACCTGTTGACCAATTTTAACACCTATCGATGCAAGTCCGGTATATACGGTGAAGTAGGCGCCATGTTGTATAACAACCACCTGCGTAGTGCCGGTCATGAATACTGAAGATACCTTGCCTTCAAATACCGACCTGACAGGGGCATTCGCAGCAGTCGTAAAATCCACTCCTGCATTCTCAACTTCTACTCCCTTTGCTGTAGGGTGGTGCTGTTTGCCAAAATGTGAGGTTATAGCACCATTGGCAGGGTATTGAAGCTTACCTTTATTGTCTTCAAATTTTTTTGTCAGTACTGTATTTTCATTAGCAGGCGCTACAGTCTCGGTCACCATTTGCGGCTGCATTGGATTTACGGGACGCTGTGCAATGCAAGGTAGCGACAGACCAAGAATAGCAATTGTAACAATTATCTTCATAATATTTATTTATCACGTTTAGAATCGGTATTTCAATACTGCTTAATGATCCAT
>CANBQQ010000176.1 GCA_947371715.1 Flavipsychrobacter stenotrophus | reverse complement strand
AATACCGACCTGAAAGGAAAACCTGTAAGCCTGATACCGGAAGGAACCACAATTAAAACCGGATCAATAAGAGGTGAATATATAGAAGCGATACTGCCCGACGGTCACAAAGGTTGGATACAACTGAGCCTGATAAATAAAATATGACCCATGCAAAATCGTTTCTTATTTTTATAGCATGGTAACGTATTGGGTAAAGACACCCCAGTGGCTGAAAAAACTGTTTCCCAAAGAGATCATCTGGGATATGCCTGTGGGTAATGAACCCGCTGTTTACCTGACTTTTGACGATGGCCCCCACCCTACAGCAACAGCTTTTGTACTCGACGAGCTGGCCAAATACAATGCTAAAGCAACCTTCTTCTGCGTAGGTAATAACGTAGTACTGCACAATGAAATGTACAACCGCATATTGGCCGAAGGCCATGTGACCGGCAATCACACCTACGACCATATAAGCGGCTGGAAGAATGAGAACTTCAGCTACCTGAAAAATATTACCAGGGCAGCACAGGTGATCAGCAATAAGATATTCCGCCCGCCCTATGGCCGCATAAAGCTGACACAGGCCAGGAAACTGATCAACGCCCACCCTGCATGGAAAATATACATGTGGGATATTATTACCGGCGATTTTGACAAAAACATTACCCCACAGCAGTGCGCAGCACATGCGCTTAACCACATACAACCAGGCTCCATAATAGTATTTCACGACAGCGAAAAAGCCTGGGATAGAATGCACTTTGCCTTGCCTAAGGTGCTGGAACACTGTAAGGCAATGGGCTGGCAATTAAAAGCACTACCAATATAATCATGTACATAGATACCCATACCCACTTATACGACGAAACCCTTATTGCCGATGAGCAGCAGATACAACGGGCTTTTGATGCAGGCGTAACCCGCATGTACATGCCTAATTGCGATAGCGGCACCATAGATGGCATGCTGCAACTGGCAGACCAATGGCCGGAGAACTGCCTGCCGATGATGGGCCTGCACCCTACTTATGTAAAAGAGAACTACAATGACGAGCTAACAATAGTAGAAAAATGGCTGGGGGAAAGAAAATTTTATGCAGTAGGAGAAATAGGCCTCGACTACTACTGGGACATGACCTTTAAGGAACAACAGATCATTGCCTTTGAGCGGCAGATAGATCTGGCTCTGCAACACAACCTGCCTATAGTTGTTCACAGCCGCAGCAGCACACAAGATTGTATAGACATCGTCCGTAAGAAACAAAACGGCAAACTAACCGGCGTATTCCATTGTTTCAGCGGCACAACCGATGAAGCAAAACAGATCATGGATCTTGGTTTTTACCTCGGTATAGGAGGCGCGTTTACTTATAAGAAAAGCACACTACCCGACACCCTAAAGGAGGTAGGCTTAAGCCATGTAGTACTGGAAACCGACGCACCTTACCTGGCGCCGGTACCCTACCGTGGCAAACGAAACGAAAGCAGCTTCATACCCGTAATAGCAGTGAAGATAGCCGAAGTAATGGAGGTATCTTACCTGGATGTAGAGCGGATCACAACGGAGAATGCGGAAGTATTGTTTAAAGCATAGTTGAACTAATCCTTCACTTCTATCCATACCGGTGCATGATCGCTGCTCTTTTCCCAGCCGCGTACATCGTGGTATACACCACCACCAAGTAGTCGCTTATCGAGGTGCGGACTGAGCAGGAAATGATCTATACGTAACCCTGCATTACGGCCATAAGCATCGCGGAAGTAATCGAAGAAAGTATAGATGACCTCATTGGGGTAAAGTTTTCTTATTGCATCCGTCCAGCCCTGCTGCATCAGTTTGTCAAAGGCATCGCGGGTCTCGGGCCTGAAGAGTGCATCATCTACCCATCGTTCAGCTTTATATGCATCCAGCGCGGTTGGTATAACATTGTAATCACCGCAAAGTATTACCGGTATATCTTCTTCCCAAAGCATCTGTGCATGAGTAGTAAACCGTCTGAACCAGTCCAGCTTATAATCAAATTTCGGACCCGGCGCAGGATTACCATTGGGCAGGTACAGGCAAGCTATAAGCACATCGTTTACCATCGCCTCTATATACCTGCTCTGCACATCTTCTTCATCGCCCGGCAGCCCACGGCGCACCTCTTTAATGTCTGCACTACGCGATAAAATAGCCACACCGTTCCAGCTCTTCTGTCCATGCCAAATGGCATAATAGCCCGCATCCTGTATTTCCTTCAATGGAAACTTTTCCTGTGGTGCTTTCAGCTCTTGCAGACACACCACATCGGGTTGAGCTTCGGCCAACCAACGCAACAGAACAGGGAGACGGGCACTAATGCCATTCACATTATAGGTAGCTATTTTCATACGGACGTTATTACAGTAAAATTACGCCTGTAATTTGATTGAGCAACGTGTAAATATCTAAACCCTATCATACCACATCTGCACCAGGCCCGATGGATAGGTAGCTGTGTGCAGCAACTTCAGCGTTTCACCTGGCCTGCCATCATTGAACAACCGTATACCACCACCGAGAAATGCAGGGATAACAGAAATGATGAACTTATCGATCAGCCCCTGCTTCATCAGTTCATTCACAATATTGGCGCCACCGTCAACAAAGATATCTTCTCCTTCTTTTGACTTAAGATCAGCTATCAGTACTTTAAGGTCACCGCTATAGAAGGTCACATTTTCTTCAACACCTTGCTTACTATTGGATAGCACATAACACATACGCCCTTTATGCGGAAAGGGAATATCGAAAGTAAGCACCTTATCATACGTCTTCCGCCCCATGATAACAGTGTCTACTGAGCTTACAAAAGCATTGTAACCATAGTCTTCACCCGGTACCTGTACTGCATCCAGCCAGGTAAGATCACCGTCGTTAGTAGCAATATAGCCATCCAGGCTCATGGCAATGTAGAGTATTACTTTTCTTGCTTTCATGTTGGTAAAAGGTATTTATTTTAGAGCGACAAATTTAGCCTCACACATGGAAAAAGAAAAATAATGAATCCTAAAAAAGCTAAAGCTGCGATCTCGCGATCGCAGCTTTAGCTTTCAGTTAATATCAATTAGTTCTTCGGTATTCTCTTTAATGTTTCCAGCAAATAAGACCAGTATTTTTGCACAGAAGATATCTGCGCACTCTCATCGGGAGAGTGTGCTCCGGTAATGTTAGGACCAAAAGATATCATCTCCATACCCGGATAATTCGTACCCAGTATACCACATTCCAGACCCGCATGCACAGCATTCACATGCGCTTCTTCATGGAACATTTCTTTGTACAGATCAGACATCAACTTCACTATTGGGGAGCCCGGCTTAGGTGCCCAACCCGGGTACACACCGCTATAGGTAAGGTTAGCTTCCATCAACTCAAATACGCTGCCTATCGCATCTTTAAGGTCGTACTTTTCAGTGTCCACCGAACTGCGGGTAAGACACTGCAAGCTATAAGAACCATCGGTAACAAATACACGCGCCAGGTTGTTAGAGCTCTGCACCAACCCTGCTATCTCGGGACTCATGCGATAGATACCATTAGGACAGGCATATAAGGCACGTAATATTTTATTCTGGAACGCAGGCTCCATTGCCTGTGCAGGCATTTCAGCACTTTCAATACTTACAACCAGCTTAGGATCTGTTGCCCTGTATTCATCTTTGAGTATGGCATCAAACTGTGCCATTGCCTCCTGAAACCTACCTACATTACTCTCACTCACCACTACCACCGCTACCGACTCACGTGGAATTGCATTCCGTAAACTACCACCGTTTATACTGGCAATATTGATGGTCATAGACTTTGTAAGCGATAACAATATGCGGTTCATCAGCTTATTGGCGTTGGCCCTGCCCAGGTGAATATCAGCACCCGAATGCCCGCCTGTAAGTCCTTTCACTGCAATAGTGTATGGAACCGTATTGTTGGGTTTCATCATCTTGTAGTTGCCCGTTGCGGTAATATCTATACCACCCGCACAACCTATGGTCAGTTCATTATCCGCTTCTGTATCCAGGTTCAGCAATATCTTACCTGTCAGCACCCCACCCTTCAGTTCCAATGCACCGGTCATACCGGTTTCTTCATCTATTGTAAACAATGCCTCAATAGCAGGATGAGCAATATCTGTAGATGATAACAGTGACATAATTGATGCAACACCAATACCATTATCAGCGCCAAGCGTGGTGCCCTTAGCCTTTACCCAGTCGCCATCTACGTACATCTCTATACCCTGCTTGTCAAAGTCAAAAGTAGTATCGCTGTTCTTCTGGTGCACCATATCCAGGTGGCTCTGCATCACTATCGTCTGGCGATCTTCCATACCAGCGGTAGCCGGCTTTTTGATCAGTACATTACCAGCCTCATCTTCCGATGTCGGCAACCCCAATCCCTCACCAAAAGCCTTCATAAAGGCTATCACCCTTTGTTCCTTCTTTGATGGGCGTGGCACCGCATTCAGATCGGCAAAATGATTCCACAGTGCCGCCGGCTCCAGCTTTCTTACTTTTTCATTCATGTCTCTATGTATTTCGAAGTTCTAAAGTAAGAAGTATTACCGTGATTATTAGGTGATAAATGGGTGATTTTAATTAGTTATTTATTAAGTACCAACAAATGAGCCAATACTACATGGTGTAGCTTATAAGCACTACCTCTTTCGCACCGGTCTTGGCTGATTAACGTTGAACAACCCAACGAATAATGAATATCCAAAAAGTGCTCCGAATCCAATTTGTTTCATTATACCTAATAGATCTGTAGTCTGCCATTCCTGCATCACCTTGCCATTGCTCACCTTTCGAATAAAGATTCCGTTAACGACCAGATTCTTTCTATTAGCAGGTGCCCCCATGAACTTACCTGTATTCACAGCAGTAGAAATAAAGCGTACTGATGCGGTATCACCGTCTACAACCACGTGGGGGAATTCCATTTTCAGATCAGAGAATGCGGCCTTCATGTCTTGCATAAACCCTATATATTCATCTTTGGTAAAAACAAAACCATCACCGGTGTAGGTAAATTGGTCATCCAACAATTCATCCAGTTCATTCCATCTGCCGTTAAGTATGGCTTTTGAGACCGCCAAGGCTGTTTCTTTTACATCTTCCCTTTCCATATTCATTATCTATTTTTTTAAGAAACAAAGGTCAGATGCAGGGCACTCTGGTACAATATACTACCTAAAATGAAAGCACTCTACTTTTGGTAAGTAACAATACCCCTATTACCTTAGAGCCTATATGAACAAAGACCAACCCATAAAAAGATATGAGCTGGATGGCACATTCTACTTTTGTCCGGTAGATCTCACGCTCTCAGTTATTGGCGGCAGATGGAAATCGCTGGTCTTCTGGAACCTCAGAAATGGTACAAAGCGATTTGGCGAATTGAAGAAAATACTGGTCGGCATAAACGATAAGATGCTCACACAAGTATTGCGAGAGCTGGAAAAAAGTGGGATCGTTAACAGAAAGGTATATGATGTAGTACCTCTTAAAGTAGAATACTCGCTTACCGCCGAAGGAGAAAAATTACTACCGGTCATGAAACAAATGTCTGAATGGGGATCAAAATTCGAAGTTTGATAGCTAAGGCGTAAAGCAGGTCCTGATCGCAATAACAACCTGAAGTAATTACACCCCTACAAAAATATCTTGCACTTACGCAAACAACGACCTAAATAATCCCTACATTTGCAGCCCCTTCACGGAGAGATGCTCGAGTGGCTGAAGAGGCACGCCTGGAAAGTGTGTATACCTGTCAAAGGGTATCCAGGGTTCGAATCCCTGTCCCTCCGCTTAAAAATGTGCAAAACGCTGCAAATCAATGAATTGCAGCGTTTTACGTTTAACGAAAAATGCAAATAAGTGCAACAAAATGCACGCTTTTGGTGTCATTTCGGACACATTTGGTGTAGTTTTGGTGTAATCTTTTTAGCCTTTTTTGTTATTTATTTCTCGCTTGCATCCCCCTGCACCCAGCTGCACTTTCACTTCTGCACCAAGTTATTCCTTTACATTTTAATCTTGGACAAATGAATTTGTTATTGCTGGAAATCAAATTTTCCTTTTTCTGCCGAACTACCTATGTAAATAAAGAGGGTAATTCGCCGATTGTTTTGAGAATTGTTTATCGCGGACAACGGGCCGACGTGTTTACGGGACTTTATTGCAATTCTGATTTTTGGGATGGGCCAATGCAACGCTTATCGGGTGGAGGCAACCCGACGGCAAGATTAAATGCCAACCTGGAAGATATTTCGCACAAATGCCGGGAGTCATTTGATGAAATGAAATATAGTGGTAGACCTTTTACTCTTGATGAATATGTAATAAAAATAAAGGGAACAGAGGATGCTCCTGAGACGATCATTGAGTTCCTGAACGATAAAGTGGTTGAGTTGACGGAACGGGTTGGGGTCGACATAACGAAAGCAACGTTACAGAAGTACAATAGGTGCATTAATCATATAAGAGGATTTCTGAAACTTAAGTTTGGGAACAATGATATCTCTGTATCGTCGATCACCAATGCCATTCTGATGGACTTCTTTTATTATTTAAGAACTGAGAAAGAAAACAGCCATAACACGAGCGTGAATTATTTGAAGTGCCTTAAAACGGTCCTTATGCCGGCAATAAAGAACGGTGTGATTCAAAATGATCCTTTTGCTGGTTTGAAGATTGCGCCAAAACTTGTAATGAGGGGTTTTCTAAGTGTTGATGAAATTAATATGCTTGAAAAGCTGAAAGATCTTAC
>CANBQQ010000175.1 GCA_947371715.1 Flavipsychrobacter stenotrophus | reverse complement strand
AAAGCAATGATTACTTGCCATTGAAACACCGGATTGAGAAAACGCAATTTGCTGACAAGCTAATTCAATCGGATTTGGCGGGTTGGTTACATCCTGAACTTTGGTAATCGTTGTGACAGCCGGTTTCTTTTCGTTTTCTGTTTTCGTTTCGCTTGTTAAAGGGTTCCACGTAAGACGGAAGAATTTAAGTAAAACAAAAAGGACTTCCGTCTTACGTGGAACCCTTTAACCGCTTATCTAATAGTTTTTGGATGGTTCAGTGTCTATCGGGTATAATCGCCTTTGTAAAAGGAATAGCTGATTTGTGATATGAGATACTTTATAGACCTATGACATCAAAAGGAATTGGTTAATAAGTACTTTTAAAGTTACTTTAAATCTAATGAACAATTTAGGGGTAAATTTTGGTAATGTAATGTCCTACAGTTTACGGGAGTAAACGGCAGTTTACTCCCGTAAACTCCCATTTCTTAAAGTAACTTTAAATGTGATTTAGCTGGATGTCAAATACTGCTTAAAATACTTTCGATTAATTTATTACTTTTCAGCCTTAGACTGTAATCATGCATTTAGCCCCATATGCACTGATTGTCTCTGTTCCAGTTACAAAATCACACTATGAAATACATGAAATTATTTTTTGTTTTGGCTTTGATCATATGTAGCCACACATCTTTTAGCCAAAACAAATATCTAAAGCTTATTGAAAAGGAAAAATATTCCAAGGCGTCAAAGAAGCTCAGTAAAGCCATACGTAAGTCTCCAGATGATATTGAATTGAACTATTCAATGTCTGTTTTATTCAGTGCTGAAAAGTATAATAATTTAGATTTTAAGAAGGCATATGACTATTTATTGCTTTCAAAGAACCATTTTGAAAGTCTGACTGATGATAAAGAGATAAGAAGTCTAAATAAAATAGCTATCAATCCGTTGGTGTTTTCTGGTTTGATTGACAGTATCTGTAGAAAAGCACTTCGGGAAGTATTCGCTGCAGATAAGGTTGAAGATTATGAAAAATATCTTGTTGATTTTAATGAAGTTCCATCATCTATAAAAAAAGAAGTAGTTGAAAAAAGAGATGCTGCGGCATTCAAAATTGCCAGTTCTATAAATACAATAGAGTCCTTAGAGTTCTTTATTTCTAAATACCCAGATGCTATTCAAATAAGCCAGGCCTATAGTATGAGGAATGGGATTGCCTATAAAATAACAGCTGCTAAAGACAACATTGCAGGCTACAAGGAATTTATTAGCAAGTACCCCGATGCAGTTCAAGTTTCTAGTGCATGGATACGAGTGCACGAATTAGCTTATGAACTGAGCTCCAAGGAGAATACTTCCGTAGCTTATAAAAAATTTATCGATCAATATCCTGACAGTAAGCAATTTGTTCAAGCTCACAAATTGTTTGAACAGAGGCAATTCGAAGAAAATACTGGAGTTCAAACTAAGGATGTTTACATTTCTTTTATTGAGAAATATTCTGAAAATTCCTGGGTGTCTGTAGCGCAGGATAGTATCCTGTCAATTGCAGCCCGAACATCTGATATAAACGCAATAAAATATTGTGTCGATAATTTTAAAGGTGAGCAAAGGAGTAAGGCGCTGTTCATGCTTCATGATGTGTTCACCAATGATGGCGAAAAGGAAACATTGGATCTGTTTTATGAGAAATACGACGATGAAGTGCTTTCTGGATTAAAGGAAAAAGATTATTTATTGGCAAGGTATGCTGATCGTTTATCTCTTTCGATGCCATACAATGAAAAATACAGGTTTCAATATGAAGAGTATATCAAGTTGGCTGCACCCAGAGAAAGAGCGTTTGTAGCTTTGCAGAGAATTATATCACCTTATATTGTTTCAAAAGATTGGTTAACCGCACTCACAATTGCCAAATCATATGAGGGTGACTTTTCTTCAAGCAATGTAAAATTAAAAGATCTGACAGCTCAACTTGAAGTAAAGTCTGACAATGCAATTAAAGTAAACTCGGTGGGGCCAGGAGTAAATGTTGAAATCGGATCGCAATATACACCAGTGATATCAGCCGACGATAAGACGTTATACTTCTGTGGTAAAGGGAGGAAAGATAATATAGGTGGGGAAGATATTTTTATTTCCAGAAAAGCTGGAGGATCTTGGGGAAACTCAAAATTAATGGCGGAATTGTCTGCTTCTTATTCAAATGATGCACCTCTAAATATTTCCACGGATGGTAATACAATGCTGTTATTCAAATCAGGGAGATTGTACTACAGCGAAAAGTCGTCACATGGTTGGTCTGATGCGACCATTTTTCCTGATAACATTAACTCCGGTAAATGGCAGGCAGATGTTGTCTTATCAAGCAATGGTAAAGCGTTATTCTTCGCATCGACGAGAGGGGGAGGATATAATCTTTATGACGACAACAACTCATCTGAAGAGATTTATCATGGTGATAATCAATTTCCATCAGACATATACGTATCTCTTCTCTATGAAAATGGTGAATGGGGTGATCCCATAAATATTGGCGCCACAATTAATACACAATACTGTGAAAGGTCTCCTTTCCTGCATCCTGATATGAAGACTTTATACTTTTCTTCAGATGGTCATGGTGGTTTAGGGAAACTTGATGTTTTTAAGTCGACCAGACTATCAGATACTTGCTGGGATTGTTGGAGTAAACCCGTTAATATGGGAAATGAAATCAATACTGAGAATGGCGACTGGGGCTATAAAATATCTACAGATGGTGACAAAGCATACTTTGCAAAGAAGAAACCTCAAAGCGAAGAGAATAATATTTATTGGCTAAAGCTCCCTAGTTACCTGCGGCCAAACTTTGTTGCAACATTATCGGGACAGCTCAAGGATAAAAATAACCAACCAATTTCTGCTGAGATAAAGTGGGAGGATCTGGAAACGGGCAAGATCGTTGGAACTTCTAAGAGCGATCCGGTTGATGGTAGCTATTTTGTAATTCTACCCCTTGGGAAAATTTACGGTTATTACATTGACAAGCCAGAGTATTTTCCTGCATCTAATAATATTGATCTTCGCAACAAAAGCAAGGCGGTAGAAATTGAATCAGATGTAAATATGGTCACATTTAAGGAAATGAAAGATGATGGAACAGCTGTGCCAATCAATAATCTGTTCTTTGATTTTGCAAAAAGTGAATTGTTATCATATTCATTGCCTGAATTAAGGAGGGTTGCCAAAATTATCAGATCGAATAACATTAAGATACAAATAAGTGGTCATACCGATAATATAGGGGACGCAAAGCAGAATCAAATTCTTTCCGAACAACGGGCGAATTCAGTAAAAGAATTTTTAATAAAAGAGGGATGCTCGCCGGAACTATTGGTTACTGTAGGGTATGGCAAATCTCATCCAATCACATCTAACGATACTGAAGCTGGCAGGTCTAAAAACAGGAGAGTCGAGCTTAGATTTATGAAATAGAAGTAGTAGTGTTATCTATATGTAATTCAATAATTATTGCATAGTGCTAATTTATAATTTATTAATTGTACTTTTGAATACAATTTAAATATTTTTTAGCTCCACTATGAAAATCTCTTGCGCTTTTCTTTTGATTTTGTTACTTGTATCTGTTAATCTAAAAGCAAACAACCCGCCTAGTTTTGTTTCGGTTTCACCTCAAACATTCACTGTATGTAAAAATTCAGTAAACAATAGTTTGAATTCACTTTTGCAGTTCAACGATCTGGACACGGGGCAAGTGGAGGTGTTGTCTATTTTTAGGTTGCCTACCCATGGTAACATTACAGGTTTAAATGACACTTTGAGTTCTACAGGTCTTTCAATGGCCCCGTCTACAACTGTAAATTATACACCTGTTTTCGGTTTCACTGGTGCAGATACCTTCAAGATCAAGATCTACGATGGAACTGATTCAGCTGTAATAACAATAATTGCCACCATTTTTCAACCGTCCACACCAATTGTACTTTCACCAATTCAATATTGCAATAATGGTCCGGATTCAGCATTAGTCGCAACAGGAGCATCTTTACTTTGGTATACTTCTGCAATAGGTGGGGTAGGGACATCAGTAACTCCAATCCCTTCAACGGCATTCGTGGGAGAAACAAAGTATTATGTATCTCAAACAGTAGGTGCGTGTGAAAGTGCAAGAGATTCTATTAAGGTTACAATTAAGGCATTACCAGTAATTTCTATTACTTCCACTTTAGATACTATTTGTAGCGGGAATAGTACAATTTTGACTGGGCTAGGTGGAATATCTTATACATGGAGTCCAGCGACAGGGTTAAGCAGTACTACTGGAAATTCTATAAATGCTAGTCCTTTATCCTCTCGTTACTATGTTGTCGCAGGTAGTGATAGTAACGGCTGTAGTGACATTGCAACAAGATTTATATTGGTAAATCCAAGACCAAATAGTATACAAGTTGTTGGTTCAACACCAGTAACATGCATAGGGGTGCAACTTCATTTAACCAACACCATGGCTGGGGGCATTTGGACTAGCAATAATCCGAGCATAGCATCAATTAACGATTCAACTGGCTGGCTAATGGGGGTAGATACTGGAGGCGTTATAGTTACTTATAGAATTCCTAGCACAGGTTGTTATCAAACTGGAGTTTTTGCTGTACAATCCTACAATTCTAATTTGGGAACTTTCTATACGTGTTTTGGGACGCCAATACGAGTGCAAAATCCTACTACACATTTTGAATGGGGATCTTATTTAGGAAATATTACCGGTACAACCTATGCACATGTGGTATATACTCCGACGGGGGGATGTGTAGTAGATTATCAGGTAACAACCAATCCCTTACCTGATCCAATTGGCGGAAATCCGTTTTTATGTTCAGGTTCGACGACGATTTTATTGAATGATTCAGTTGGTATTTGGACAAGTAGTAATACTTCTATTGCAACAGTTAATTCAATAGGTGTAGTTAGTGGTGTGTCAAATGGTGTGGTCACTATCACATTTAATTTGCGCGGTTGTGACACAAGCATAGACGTCACGGTTAATCCTTTGCCAAATATTACGTCCGCTCCTACTGGTGTTTCTGTATGCATTGGAAGTAGTAAAACCTTGAGTGCAAATGGAGGTAGTACATATACGTGGGCACCGGCAACTGCTTTGAATATTACGAGTGGTCCAACCGTGGTGTGCACTCCGTCAGCTACCACAACATATACAATCACCGGAACTGACATTAATGGCTGTATCAACAGGGCCATAAAAACTGTTACTGTCAATACTTTGCCAACTGTTACAATGGCATCCCCACCAGCTACAATTTGTAGTGGCCAGAATACAACTCTGACTGCAACAGGTGGAACTACATATTCATGGCTTCCAACTACAGGTTTAACCACAACTACAGGTACGTCCGTTAGTGCGCATCCGACAGTTACAACAACTTACACAGTAACGGGTAAGGATGGTAATTTATGCGCTGATACATTGATTACAACGATTGTAGTCGATTCATTGCCTACAATTAGCGTAACCCCGGCACCTGCGATAATATGTAACGGACAAAATATCACACTTACTGCGTCCGGCGGTGTCATTTACGCTTGGACTCCAATGTCAGGGTTGTCCACGACAACTGGGGCGTCAGTCATATCCAACGTCATCGCAACCACCGATTATACAGTAACAGCAGTAGGCGGCAATGGGTGCTCCAATGTAGCGAGCCGAACGGTAGTTGTTTATCCAGTCCCGACTGTTAATACAATACCTATTCAGGTTGTTTGTAATAATACATCTACTGCAGCAATAACATTGACGGGTGCAGTTACTGGCACGACATACAACTGGACAAACAGCAACAGCAGTATCGGGCTACCTACATCTGGGACGGGCAACATAACATCATTCACTGCAGTTAACTTAAGTAGTGTTGCTGTAACATCTACAATCACAGTAACTCCGTCATCTAATGGATGCACCGGCATTCCAATGTCTTTCACAATAACTGTAAAACCTACACCTACAGTCACACCTATTCTCAATCAAATAATATGTTCCGGCTCCACATCTACTTTAATATCATTTAATGGTGTTGCGGTAAGCGGTAGTCCTACTACCTATAATTGGATCAACAGTAACAGTGCTATTGGGCTTGGCGTATCCGGGTCGGGTGATATAGGGTCATATCTTGCTACAAATGCAACCAATGTTCCTTTAGTTTCAGTTGTTACTGTAACTCCAGTAGCTAATAGTTGCAGTGGGCCTCAGCAAATATTTACTATAACAGTCAATCCTCGACCAAGTTTATCCGTAACATCTAATCAAATTTTGTGTAATGGAAGTATGACTTCGTTGACTTCTTTTTCTGGTCCGGTTGCGGGCACTACTTATAGTTGGGCTTCATCTGATACTACAATCGGTATTGCCTCATCAGGAAATGGAAATATTGCTTCTTTTACTTCAATAAACACTGGTGTTGCAGTTGTTATTTCAACGATTACGGTTACTCCAAATGCTAATGGATGTGCAGGTACTCAACAATCTTTTACCATTTCAGTTAAACCTACACCGATCTTATCACCGGTCTTGAATCAGTCGGCGTGCAATCATTCACTAACTACACCAATTACATTTACTGGTTCTGTACTACCAGCAACATACACATGGTCGAATAATAATAGTAGTATCGGATTGGCTACTTCAGGTACAGGTAGTATTGGTTCATTTACAGCTAACAATGGATCTGCCGTTGCGGTAACATCCACAATAAATGTTATTCCGGTTGCAAATGGTTGTGCAGGCAGTTCA
>CANBQQ010000174.1 GCA_947371715.1 Flavipsychrobacter stenotrophus | reverse complement strand
TACAGGATCGTTACAGTTCAGAGTGGTGCTCCTGCTATTGGGGCGGCAACAGACCACGTATGTTATGGCAACATCATTACCCTTACCAATAGTGTGGCAGGTGGTGTATGGTCGGTTGGCGGTACAGCTGCTCTTATTTCGGCTACGGGTGTGGTTACGGGCATAGCAGCGGGCACATCAGTAGTTACATATACCATATTCAATGCTTGTGGCTACACCAGCGCAACCATTCCTATATATGTGGAAACAAATTCCGTTTCCATTTCAGGCACTGATACAGTTTGCGTGGGTGGCGTCACATCTCTTTCGGTTCCGCTAACCGGTGGAACATGGTCGGTGGTTTCGGGCTCGGGGGCTGGTACGATAGATGCTGCTGGTCATCTTACAGGTCTGCACCAGGGTGCGGAGTTGGTGCAGTATTCTGGTACTAATTCCTGTGGTCCTGTTTCCGCATATTATTCGGTGAATGTTCAGCGGACCGCTGATCAAATAGTGGCGCCATCTGCTGTTTGCACAGGCGGCAGTATATCATTGTCTGATTCAACGACAGGTGGCACCTGGAGCACCGGCAGCACGTCTGTTATAACTGTAACAAGTGCTTCTGCAACAGGTATAGCGGTTGGAACCGGCATAGTTACATACTCCGTTACCAACGCATGTGGTACAACATCAGACACAATGCTGATCACCGTTCAACAACCTGCCGGTGCCATATCGGGTGCGGGTAGTATATGTGTGGGTAGCAGCGCTTCTCTGACCGATGCCGTTGCAGGAGGTACATGGTCTGTTGCCCCGGCTACGGTAGCCAGTATAAATGCTGCGGGTGTGATAACCGGATTGCTACAGGGTAATGTGGTAGTTACTTATAGCCTTCTTAATGCGTGTGGCACAACATCAAGCGGATTTAATGTTGCTATAAGTGCGCCTGCCGCAGCAATAGCAGGTACCGACTCTGTTTGCCCGGGATCTGTTGTTGCGCTTACTGATGCGACAACCGGCGGAACCTGGAGCAGCAGCAATACCACTATAGCAACGGTGAGTGGTGGTACGGTTGGTGGTGTGAACAGCGGCACAGCTACAATTACCTATGCGGTGAGCAATGCCTGTGGCAGTACTTCTGCAACTTTGGTGGTTACTGTTTTGTCATCACCTCCGTGCAATACCGGTGTTGGGCAAGTGACACTAAATGATCTAGTTCAGATATATCCTAACCCGGCTACAGATGCCGTGCGCATTGATTGCAGCTACCCGATATCAGCAAGACTGTACAATGTAGACGGACGAATTGTGCGCACGTTATCAGGTGCAGGTGTTATGAATATCAATGAACTGCCCGATGGCTTATACCTGCTGGAAGTATTGAATGCAGCTAACGAACGTATTGCAATAGAAAGAATAGTAAAGGCATCGAAATAGTCTTCGACTTTTAATAGTAGTTTAGAATCCCGGTTGCTTAAAGTAGTCGGGATTTTTGTTGGGTAAGGAGTAATTTGTAAGTAATAGATAAATATTATTGATTGCTTTTTAAGTCTTCATACGCAGGGTGGCGCTCTATGAACTTGTTTACGTACCCGCAATAGACAATTATCTTGAGGTTGTCAGTACGGGCGGTATCCAGCACATGTTTTACAAGCATAGCTCCTATTCCCTTTCCGCGGTCTTTCGCCGGCACAAGGGTGCGCATGAGCACCATATTGCCCTTTAGCCAGCGGTATTCAAGTGTGGCTATTTCGCCGTCGGGCAGGGCTATTTCGTATTGAAATTGACGTTTGTTGTTGGTGATCTCCATTAGGTATTACTAGCTCTTGTGTTTTCTGTAAATAGGTATCATGCCACCGGCGTAGAAATTGTAGCCATACTGGTTGCCGCTAAAGGTAGCCATCATATCGTCGCTACCAATAAAGAAGCCTGCAAACCGCAGCCCAAGGCCAAAGCGCATGGTTTTGCTGAGCGTATTATAGGTAATAGGCATGCCAATAGTTATCAACCGGGTATCGAAACGGGGCACTACGGAGAATTGGCTGTAGTACTTGCTGCCGAAGTTGGCATCTTTGGCCATATTGGCAATGAGCGTGCCCGATGCATAGAACTTTTTATACAGGTGCATATCGGCGCTGATGACCATAGCGGTAGGCAAATACACCTTGGTACTTTGTGTGCCTGTGTCTACATAAAAGCCTTTGGTGCCGGCGTAGTTCCTGAGTTCCTGGTAGTTCTTTACGTTTTCCGAAAGGTCAGATCCCTTTATATAGCCGTTGCCCGACACGTTGACGAAAGAACTGGTTTTGTAAGTAATAGCGCCGATGTCGGTAATAGCGGCTGAGAATAAAATAGTATAATCGGCTGTTTCTTTGCCTGTTTTGTAGCTAACTACAGCCCCCAGGTCTGCGCCATAACCACTGCCGCCCGAAGGACCGCCGAATATCTTTGATGCCGATACGCCATTATTAAAGCCTTCAGACAGCGACTGTATGTTGCTGGCGTATTGTATATCTGTATTGCTGGCACGGAAAGAATCGCTCCCGGAGGTGTAGCTCACATCCAGGTTTTTGCCTTTAATACCGAGGTAGCCTATGCCGGCCAGGTATCTTACTGTTGCACCCACTTTTAACTGTATGGGGCCTGTAGTGAGTACCGCTGCTCCGTACGAAAGGCCGTATTCACTCCATACGTGTGCGGTCCAGTTGAAGTTTTGTGCGTTAAAGGCTACGGCTGCTGTGTTTATTGAAGAGGGATTATTTACAGAAGTATATAAGGCGCGGTCGAAATTGTTGAACTCATTAAATGCCCTGACCCTGGTGGTAAATGCCACGGTATGAGTAGAGTTGATACGGTACAACACGCTTGGTCCACGTAGTTCTACAGATGGTACCATCATGCTGAATTTGCCTGTGCCGCTGTTGATCTTGAAGATATTGGTACCGCCGGAGTCATTGCCGGTAGTCTTACTGATATCGCCGACAGAACTAATGGTGCCCAGGTTGTTATCGATGCCTATGTTGGCTGAAAACAGGTTAACACTCAGTTTTTCTGCGCATCCGCCCAGATTTGCCGGGTTGAGATACATGCTGTTGATGGTGTTGTAATTGCCCGAAGATACCCCGAGATAGCGTTGCGCATGGGCAGTAACAGCAATACTTAAGACAGATATTGAGAGTAGTATTTTTTTCATAAGATGCTGATTTGGTATGTAGTATAAAGATAACGAATAGATGTGATGGAAGTGTAAGTAAGATGTGGCACAACTCAAAGGTGTGCCACATCTCTATCTCTTCAACAAAAAATCCCTTGTTTCTGATGGTTCAGAAACAAGGGATAGTATAAAATAGTATTGGTATTATTTCTTCTTGTAACGGGCTATCAGTTCGGTAACTGATGCGCGGAGGAGATACTCGGGGTTGAGGTCTGTAAAGAGCTTTATTTTTTTAGGTGCTTCTTTCAGACCTTTTTCCAGTTGCAGCATGGCTTCTTTTACCTTACCCATCTCAAACAATGTTGCGGCATGGTAGTAGTTGAAGTCGCCTTTTTCGCCGCAATGGTCGCGGGCTACTTCCAGCTGGGTGATCACCTCATCGTAATACCTGGTAATGAACAAGCCGCGGATCAATGCCATCCAGGTAGATTTATTCCCCGGCTTAAGTCGTACTGCATTGAGGTAGCAAACAAGCGCTTCGCTTTTTACATCCATTTCCATCAGACAATTGCCTATGGCCATGCAGTAGGTAGCGTTGTCTTTGTCGAGATGCAGGGCTACGGAGAATGATTTTACCGCCTTATCCCATTGTTTTTCGCGGGCGTAGGTTTCGCCTATCTTGTAGAAGATAGAATCATCCTGCGGACTGAGCTGCGATGCCTGCCTGTAATAGTGGCGGGCGCGGGTGTAATCCTTCCTCTTTTCCCAGCAATAACCCATAGCTTCAAAGATCACATCTTCGGGCTTGGCTATTTCTATGTGTTTGGAAAGTGATTCCAATGCTCTGTCGTAATTCTTCAGGCGCATGTAGGCGTCGGCCATATTGCGGTAGGCGAATTCGAATTTTTCATCGATAGCCACGCAATACTCGTAGGCATCTATGCACTTTTCATACATCTTCAGTCCCTGGTATGCTGCGCCGAGGTTGAACCAGGCCAGTGCGTTATACGGGTCTTCGTCTGTAAGCTGGGTGTGCATGGTGATGCTTTCTTCCAGGCGACCGGTAAATTCGGCCCAGAAGCAGATCTTCTGCAGGGCTTCTTCGTTGCGGCGGTCTATTTTTACTACACGTTTCAGCGTGTCATAAACAGCGTCGAACTCTTCGCCCTCGTCATAAACATCTGATAGTTCGAGCAGTATCTCTACTTTGTCGCGTCCGCTGAAATTTTCGGCCTGGGTTTCCAGCCATAGGGCTGCCCTGTCGAATTTCAGTTGTGCGAGCAGGATATCGGCTCTCAGCAGTACTGCATCAAGGTTGTTGTTGTCGTATTGCTCCATTTCGTCAAGCGCTTTGAGCGCCTGGCCGTATTTCTGTGACTGGGTAAGGATCTCTGCCTTAAGCAGTAGGATAGATGCAGAGAAGGGGTAGTATGTGCGGGCAATATCGCAGGCCAGCAGTGCCTCATCTTCTTTACTATTCTGAAAAAAATATTCTATAACGCTCTCAAACTCTTCCTCGTCAAGTATGCTTATTGAATTGCCTTTTTTTACTTCTTCGTACTTACTTAAAATTTCCTCTATTGAACCCCAGTCGTCTTCATTATAGTCGTCATCAAACATAATTCATGAGATTTGTAGTAAAGTTAATGAAAAATGTATGCCAAAGATAGCTGTCAGTGTTACCTAAATGTCAAAATGCACAGGATATTAACACTGTAAAAAGTGCTTTAATACGATGAAAATCAATCTTATCTTGATTTAACAATGTGGCTGTAACTATAGCAATATCGTGCCACAAGGCTTAACAGGCAGCCCTTTACGGTAAATAGATAAACCGTATGCATTGAACTTTCACTATCAGCATTGGGATCAGATAGATCCGGTTCTTCCGCCATCAACAGGAATTGAAGTGCCGTTGACATAGGCGGCAGCCGGGCTTGCCAGAAATGCCACTACGGCAGCTATTTCCTCAGGCTTGCCAAAACGGCGGGCAGGTATCTCGTCTATCATCTCCTGCTCTACCTCGTGTTTGTCCTTTCCGGTCTTGGCAGATTTGTTGTTGAGGATGGTATCAAGACGCTCTGTAGATGTTGCGCCGGGGAGTACATTATTTACAGTTATTCCGAATTCGCCCAGCTCATTGGACATAGTTTTGGCCCATGATGCTACTGCGCCGCGGATGGTATTGGATACGCCCAGACCCTTCAACGGGATCTTAACGGATGTAGAGATGATATTGATGATACGGCCATAGCCAGCCTTCTTCATACCTGCCGTTACCAGGTTGGAAATCACCTGGTTGCAGATAAGGTGTTGTTGAAAGGCCATGAGGAAATCCTCGGGCTTAGCAGCGGTTATAGGTCCGCCTGCAGGGCCGCCGGTATTGTTGATGAGAATGTGTACATCGTTGTTGGCTACGAAGCTTTCTACAGCTGTTTTTACAGTATTTACGTCAGCGTAGTCGGCCACAAGGTAGCCGTGTTGCTGGCCTGCTTTGGTGTCGAGGGTCTGCACTGCCAGTTTTAGTTTGTCTTCGTTGCGGGAAACGAGTATGCAACGTGCGCCCATGGCTGCCATAGCCTGTGCCGAAGCCAATCCGATACCTTGTGTGCTGCCGCCTACGAGGGCGGTTTTTCCTGTGAGATCCTGTGAAAGCATGGGGTAAAGATAAAGAGGAAAAGTGAAGGGTGGGGTGTTTGTGGTTATTGTCGTTTTGTGACCCAGTTATATCGCCCCTGCAGGGCTTTGTGACCGGGGCGTAGCTTACCCGGGGTTAAAACCCCGGGCTATTGAAGTCGCCCTTTCAGGGCTTGCTCGGATCGGATAACTATGTTGGCTATTAATAGCCTATAATTCGAAATTGATACTTTGTGTGTAGTAGACCTTTACGGGTGTGCCGTTAAGCAGGCCTGGTGTCCATGGGGGCATGGTTTTCAGTACTCTTATGGCTTCCTCTTCGCAGCCGTAACCCAGACTACGCTTGGCCTTAAATTCTCCCAGTGTGCCATCTTCATTGACGGCAAATTGTATGGTTACTTTTCCATGTATCTTATTTTTTCGGGCGCTATCGGGGTAAACTATGTTTTGAGCGAGAAACCCACGAATATCGGCAGAAGGAACCGGCATTTTTTCAGAGTAGACTTGTTTATTGGTCGAATCAGCAGTTTTGGTTTCAACCGGAGTTATTGGCCATCCTGTTGGTTGTTTAGTTGGGGTGGCTGTTTGAGCCATTACGCAGGTAGAGATAGCTAACGACAGGAGGAGTAGCGCGTATTTCATAAAAAGTGTTTGTGGCCGGTTGATTTTTCTATAGCAACAGTATTACTGCAATTTGAAATTCATTGGTTGTGTGTAGTATACTTTAACGGCTTTGCCATTTTGTTTAGCCGGCTTCCAAAGGGGCATACTTTTCAGTACCCTTATGGCTTCCTGGTCGCAGCCGTAGCCAAGGCCACGAACTACTTTAAAGTCGCTTAGCGAGCCGTCTTCGTTCACTACAAACTGAATGGCTACACGGCCTTGTATATTCCTCCTTCTGGCGCTGTCGGGATAGACTATGTTTTTGGCCAGAAATTCAAGAATGTCTACAGAAGGGCCAGGCATCTCTTCTACAAATGAATAGACGGTTTTGCCGTTGGAGTCGGGCGATTTAGGGCCGGCCTGGGTAATTGATACGCCGCCGGATGGGGCGGTTTGTGCAGAT
>CANBQQ010000173.1 GCA_947371715.1 Flavipsychrobacter stenotrophus | reverse complement strand
CAACAAGGGTTAGTTGCCAGTCGTTATTGAGCTCTTTACGGGCAGCAATGAATGCTTCTATGAGTATGTCTATGCCCTTGGTTTTGGCGAAGCGGCCTGCATACACGAGGTTGTGCGGGACACGCTGTTGTTTGTGGGTCCTGTTCTTTTCATATGCGCCTGCAAATACACGGCTATCGGCAGTCAACAAGTTGCTGATGATGCGTTCGTTGGGGTAGCCCATTCTGCGGGCAAACTCGTATTGTCGGCGGCCGGGCACCCAGAAGTAATCGAAGTATTTGCCGTAGAGGCGATGGCTCATTATGGCAGCCACTTTTTGCTTATTGGAGCCTTCCCACTGGTTGTCGCTGCCGGTTACGATCTTACATTTGCTCCAGCTCTTCATGTCCATGATGCCTTCGAGGTAGAGCGCATCCATGCGGCCGGAGACGTACATGATGAAGGGATCTGTGCGTTTGAGGAAGGCGATAATGGATTGTTTATCGAATGCAGATCGTTTATGAAAGGTGATGCCTTTTTCGTTCTCAGGTACAAACGGTGTACGTTTGTTCTGGTCCCAGCTAATGCACTCCACCTCTATGTTAAATTCTTCCACAAGGGCCCGCATCACCGATATGGCGTAAGGCATTATCTCAGAATACAGGTAAACGATCTTTTTCAATTTTGTGTTGTTTAATGTTCATCCAATTTAAATTCCCCCGCCGATTGTTGCGGCCCTCCGGGACGCGTTGTTGAAGGCTGGTGTTTTGCTACAAAGCTTTTGACCCTACGGGGCAATGACTTGTAACGCACCTAACCGCTCACTTTTCTTACTCAGTTATGTCGCCCTTACAGGGCTAGTGTTTGGGTTTTCGGGTTCGAGGGGTTAAAACCCCTCGCTGTTTATTTCGCCCTTTCAGGGCTACTATCTTTACTTAATGAAAGACCAGTCGCTATGCACATGCGATACCTTCGGCATCGATCCCTTTTTCTATTTTTGTTGCTATATACATGTGATGCCTTCAGCATCATTACATGTATATTAAATTTCAAACAAATGCAATCAGCTAACTAAAATAACATACCCTATTTACTCAACTCTGCATATACTTCAGCGTACTGTTGTGCAATTATCTGGTATTGATAGGGTGTTATGTTTTTCAGGCCTTTTTGTACTATTTCATTATATAGTCCGCGATCATTAATTAGTCTGTCTATTGATGTGCCGATTTCTTCAGGCTTTGTTGGATCTACCAGTAAGCAGGAGTCTTCGGCCACTTCTTTCATGGCACCTATATTACTTGTTATAACCGGGCGACCGACAGATTGGGCTTCAATGATGGGCATGCCGAAACCTTCATAAAAGGAGGCCATAAACATGATGTCACATTCTTTGTATCGGGTATATACTTCTTCGTCCGTGAGTTTGCTATACAGGGTATGGGCAATGGCATAGTCTTTGATTTTTGCCATATCGGCATCTGAGGGCCACCCGATAATATCGAGGTGCACATTTCTGCCTTTAGCAGCCTCCAGCAACCCATTGAGGTTTTTATGCACCCCGGTTCCCATCATGAGAATACGTGGTATATTATGCAGCAGGGTCTTTTCTGAATATTGAAATATAGGCTTTACCGGATCGTAGATGAGCCTAATTCTGTCTTCGGGAAAATTGAAGTATTCTGTGAGTTTGTTGTAGGTAAATTTTGAGACTACGGTAACGATATCTACATACTTCAGGGGTAGTTGAAACCAGAATAGTTTGTAGATAAGGAAGTGGAGCTTACTTCTGTTCTTCAATGTGTCGTAATGACCCATGTCGTGAACGGTAAGTATGTTCTTCTTTCCCCTCAGTCCCAATGCCAGAAAGTTGACATCACCGGTGATATGATTGATCGCGTCAGCATGTTTGCCGGCCAGCATGGTATTCTGATAGCGGGATAGTGCAGGATCGCAATAGAATTCTTTGATCTCTACTTTCCCTTTCAGGCAATCTTTTACTAACCTGAATATCCCTTCTATAGAAACTCCTGTTTTTCTTGGCTCTCTGTAGAAGTATGTTACTGACTGCATATGTAATTAAATATTGGAACGCGGGCTAAAGATAGAAAATAATTCTGCGGTGGGCGGTTATCAAACTATCAATCCTCAAAACCCAGGTTTTCGGGCAGTCGCTTTTGGGAGGTGTCGCACATAACATCGGTAACAACGATGGTTGACGGGCCAACTTCTTCGAAGTTGATATCATCGAACCATACCTGACCCGGGCCGTGAAGCAAGGCGCCAAAAGTGATCTTAGATGCGTTCAGTGGTACGTCCAGCTCTATAGCGTATTGTGTCCAGTTGGTATTGTTCTTTATCGGGCGATCGTGCATGTTATCGAATGATATGGGTTCTTTGCTGCCCTCTTTATCTACCCTGAGGTAGAAGCCCGCCCATGCGGTTACTCCACGCGATTTCATGTAGCCGGTCATCTTTATCCTTTTCCCTAAATAGTGTTGAGAGGATATGGTTTGTATGAGTGAAGCGTATTCGTCTCCAAAGTATTCCTTTTTACTTGCGCGTATAACGCCACAGGCCTTGCCTTCATGGCCGTTGATCTTGAAAAGCCCCAATTCATATTTGTCGGGGGCAGAGCCGGAGATACGCCATCCTTTAGGGATGAGGAAGGAGCATAAAAATATTATTATGCCTATGAATAGTAGATTAGCGGGTAGTCTGTTTTTCATACTTAAAGTTACAGGGAATAATGTAATTTTCTATGGATTGGCGGGTCTGGGTTAGGTGTGGGGGCAGAGATCTGATAGAAGATGTCGAAAAGTTGCTAATGCACCTAGATAAGGGGAACCCCTGACGGGCAATGTCATTGACTTAAGGATTCTTCCATATTGAATGCGCTCCTTCAGAGCTTTGTGGTATGGTAGTTTCTGACGTAGGGCTAAAACGCCCTACGCTATTGAGGACGCTCTTTCAGAGCTAGTTCATTTGCTTAATTCAATGACATTGCCTGTCGAGGCGAGGCCCATTTTTGTTACGTTTTACTACAACCCGGTTGTCCCTCCGGAACAGATAACGAGCTGTTTTACCCTTCCTGAACATTTATGGTCGGAGACTCGTTAAATTATGTTGTCATGAGCGTGCTATGCTAATTCTCACGACGGTGAGCGTCGAGTTGCGAACCTTTGTTTTCGGGAATCGGGAGATTCCCTACCGATAGGACGAAGTCGGGAGACTTCGCCCAGCACAGGGATAAACTGCGACAGAGTCTACGCCCAGCACCTTGTCTTTACTATGGTGCAACGGGTGCGTCAGCCTTTTTATCGGCACTGCTGAAAACGTATTGTAACAGGTTGGCACCCATTTGCAGGGCAGCTATGTGTTTTTCGGGGGAGTCGTGGTGTACTTCGTAGTCTTCCCAGCCATCACCGAGGTCGGTCTCGTAGCTGTAAAAACATACCAGGCGGCCTTTATAGATAAGGCCATATCCCTTAGGGGGCTTGTTGTCATGCTCATGCACCTTGGGGAGGCCATTAGGGAAATTGAACTTCTGGTGATAGATGGCATAGGTAAATGGCAGCTCTACCAATTCCAGTTCGGGGAATACTTTCTTTAGCGCCGGGCGAACGTAAGGATCAAGGCCGTAGTTATCATCAATATGCAGGAATCCACCGGCTTCAAGGTATTTACGCAGGTTGGTAGCTTCAGCATCACTTAGCGCCCAACGGCCGTGACCTGTCATGTGCACAAAGGGATAGTTGAATAGCTCGTTGCTACCTACTTCTACTCTTGCTTCCTGCAGGCTGAAAGTAGTATGCAATTGTTCATTGCAATAGGCTGCAAGATTTTTTAAAGAAGTAGGATTGGCATACCAGTCGCCGCCGCCATTGTAGACAAGCAGTGCCAGTTTTATATTTTGTGCAGACACCTGCATTGTAAACAAGGTGCAGGCCAACAGAACAAATATCTTAATCCTTCCCATCATTGATCATGTTAAAATGCGCACAAGCTGCTATGGCTGCGGTTTCTGTGCGTAAGCGCTGGTTGCCCAGTGTTACGGGTTTAAAACCGTTGTCCATACACAAACTTACTTCATCAAATCTGAAATCCCCTTCAGGACCGATAAGAATAACAGTTTCTGTGCCCGGCTTTAACATTTCGGCAAATGGTGTTCTTGGTTGCTCATTAATGCAATGGGCAATGTACTTGTCTTTGAGGTGGCTGAACTTTTTTACTACTTCAGCGATAGTCATCATGTCAGACAGTTCGGGCATATAATCCTGTTGAGACTGTAACAGGGCAGAGGTCAACAACTTCTCCCAACGCTCTTGCCTGAAATGCACTTTTTCTGACCTTGCTGCGGAGATTGGTGTTATGGATGTGACACCCAGCTCAGTAGCTTTTTCAAGCAGCCATTCGTTGCGGCTATTGTTTTTGGTAAAGGCCACGCAAAGGTGCAGGCTGTATTGTTTATGTGCAGAAAGTGTAACCTGCTGCAGCACTACATCGCACCTGTGTCTTTCGGCACTTCTAATAGTTCCTACAGCAACGTTTCCTTTACCATCGGTAATCCTCAGTTCATCACCAGCTTCCATTCTCAACACCTGCCATATGTGTTTGGCAGTTGCATCATCGAGGGTTATCGTTTCGTTTTCTATTAATTTTCCATTAAAATAAAATCTAGCGAGATTGGGCATTCTGCAAAATAAAGAAAAAATTTATTAACGTAAAACCATTTGGTTATCAGTTACCATTTTTCTCAAATTGAGCAGTGCATAGCGCATTCTACCCAAGGCAGTATTAATGCTTACGCCTGTGAGCTCAGATATCTGTTTGAAACTCTGGTCGGCATATATGCGTAATACAATAACTTCTCTCTGTTCTTCGGGTAGTAATTCAACCATTTTGCGTACGCTTTCATGTACCTGACGGGTCTCGATACCATCGGAAGCCATATCTCCGGCACCAAAAAGTATAGAGATATCCTGACCATCGGGCAGGGAGATAGGTATTTGCTGGCGGGAGCGGCGGAAATGATCCATGCAAAGGTTATGACCCACTCTTATTGCCCAAGGCAGAAACTTGCCCTGCTCGGAATAGCGGCCACCTTTTATGGTTTTAATGATCTTTAGGAAGGTATCCTGAAAAATGTCTTCAGCCAGGTACTTATCTTTCACCAACATGTATATAGAGGTATATACTTTGTCTTTGTGACGAGTAATGAGTACTTCAAGGGCTCTTTCATTACCTTCTGTGAAGGCATGGGCTAACTGGGCGTCAGAATACTGGGATAACTGCATAAATCTACTTTTTAGAACGTGGCATATAGGGGTGCCAACTGTTGTTTGCAATAATGTTAAAGTAGAAGTATGTTCGCTATAGAGGAGATTTTAAGATTAAATACGATGCAAAAAAGTCAAAAAAAACGACACTACCAAAATTAAATTAACACTTCAGAATGTCGTTTTTTAACTGTTCCTATATACTAAGACGATAAATGAGGAAGAAACGTTAGTAATTTTCTAAAAAAAATGAAGATTTTATTTTGAATGGGTAGTTCGGTAAAGAAATAAGCAGGTAATTATTGGCGGCGTGCTGAATTCAGGTGGCCCGCCAACAAAATTATAGTTGCCATTTCGATAATATTCCTCTGAAAATATAGTTTATAATTGTCCGGAACCATTATTATGAGATACACTTCCTTGCTATTGTTCATTCTATTTATTTATTCCTGCCATCCTGTTCAGCAGAGGAGCTTAATCGATCCGCAGGGGAAGACGATAAAGGAGCGAGTGCTGCTGCCTGAAGGATATACACGTGTTGTGTGGAATGATACTTCTTTTGCGAGTTACCTGCAACATGTGCCACTGCTGGCTGACGGCGAAAAGGTGCACTATTTTGACGGGAGTGTAAAAGATAAGCCGGGTGTGTATGTGGCCGTAATTGATATGCCTATTGGACATAAAGACCTGCAGCAGTGTGCAGATGTGGCTATGCATATGCGTGCGGTTTATTTATTTAAAGCAGGACTGCAAGACAGTATACGATTTACACTCACTAATGGGTTTGTGGCAGCTTATAGTAAATGGGCGCAGGGTTACAGGATAGCGGTGAAGGGTAATAAAGCGGAATGGGTAAAGAGTGCTGCCCCAAGAGATGACAGCGCAACCTTAAGCGCCTATATGGATGTGATCTATAGTTACTGTGGTTCGTTATCGCTAAGCAGGGAGCTAAAGAAAATAGGGTGGCGGGACGTACGACCCGGAGATCTGTTGGCAAGGGGCGGCACACCCGGGCATGTAGAGCTGGTTATGGATATGGCACAAGATAAGGATGGTCATAAAATATACCTGCTGGCACAGGGGTTTATGCCGGCGCAGCAAATGCAGTTACTGGCTAATCCTATGAATGGAAAGCTAAGCCCGTGGTATGAATTGAATGAAGGTGAGATAAGAACACCCGAATGCGTGTTTACGAGTGAGCATTTTATGCGGTTTTAGGGGGGGATTTACTGTTTCTTCCTTTTCGCTTCCACCTCTTGTAGTTTCTCTATATCGACTTTATCCTTTCCGCGGCCTGTTGACATTTTTGTGAGTATAAGGTGATTCAAATTAATAAAAGGTACTTTAATCCCCTCATGATCAAAGTGAACTTTTTCATTGTTCGCTTCAACGTAACTTACCCCTGACACTTTGGTTAGAAAATCAGTTTTATATGGTTCATCACCAAGGCTGAAGACAAGTGCATGGCTGAAATCAAGTTCATTTATTTGTTGAAGTGATTCAATTTCAAGATCATACTTTTCAAGACACCTTAAAATACTTTTTTTGTTTTCATTGTCAGGTTTTAGCCAAACATCCAGATCGCCGGTAGTGCGATTATATCCATG
>CANBQQ010000172.1 GCA_947371715.1 Flavipsychrobacter stenotrophus | reverse complement strand
TGGATATGCTCCGATCCTTTCTGATACCTCGTTATTTCATTCGACATTCTTCTTGCCGATGAGTACAGGTTGCGGAAGTAATCCATGGCGTCAGTATACTTTCGCATGTTTTTACTCTTAAGGGTGTTATACTGCTCCGTTGTCAGTACCGATTGTTCATTCACCATGTCCCGCGATTTCGTCATCAGGTCATAGGCTTCTGCTACCATGGCTCTGTATCGCTCCATGTCGGTGTTTTCCTTTATAGAGTCTATAACTGCTATTGCCTGCATATTGTAGTCAATAGCCGCTGCAAGTGCAAACCTGTTGTTGAACTTATAGATATCTGCTGCAAACAGGGTCTGAATATCTGTATCATCCAAACTACTCAGCCGAATCAATGCATCGCTGTTATCAATGGTATGGCTGATGGCATTAAATGCCCTTATAGCACTATCTCCCTGCTCAAAAACAGATATAGGCATCGCAGTGTCTGTAAACTGAAATGGCGGATAAGCAGGCAGATGTGTATACCTGAATTCAAGAGGATCTTGCAGCAGCCATTTACGCTCATACTGCCACACAAATTTCATATTCGTTTTGCGTACAGGCCTGCCCGTTACATTATGTACCAGTTTTCGCCACCAGGTGGTATCAGGTTTTACAAAACCGGCACCCCACGTCACATCTGCCATCTGCCACTTTCCGTCTATAAGCAGTGCCGACCACATATGCCGGGGTATGTACAGCTTATCACCTTTATCGAATATCGCATCTTTGGTATACCCCGAAATATTTATGGTGCGGATGCCGGCTTCTGTGCACATAGCATCGAAGAGTATGCTGTAGCCCATACATACTGCGCTTCCCTCCTTTATTACCGTATTGGGGTCTCTGGTGTTTTCCGCTCCCGGTAGCAAGCCATACACATCATACGCAACATGGGTAGTTATCCAGTTGTATATCGCCTTAGCCTTTTCTTTATCAGAGTGTATACTGTCGCACACCTGGTGGGTTATGTATTTGTAGTCATTGTGCTGACCAGTTTGCTCCTTTACCTTACCAATACTATCAGGAGACGCACACACCGAAAGTGAAGCCGCCACAAATAGTAAGACCGTAAGAAAGACCCTGTACATAGCAATGAGGATAGTACTGCATAAAGGTAATCTATTGTCGATTATGGTGTTATATGCCTTGCGTAAAGGATTTCGCGGAAGATGTATTATCCTGATCAGTAACTAAATTACCATCGGTAATTACTTCGACTACCAAATAACATGCGTTGTGCCTGCTAAGAGGAAGCAGTTTAAAAATTTTCCTGCCCCATCAATACCTTTGATGCAACCTTTTAAAATAGCCCGTGTCTTTAATATAGAACACGCACCAATTGCTAAACGACAACTTAGACATTAACAGGATATTGCTTGATCGCTGCCGGCGCGGTGAGCGCAACGCGCAGTACGAGCTCTACCAGGCCTATGCCAGGGCTATGTACAATGTGTGCTTGCGTATTGTAAATAGCACTGCCGATGCCGAAGATATCTTGCAGGAGTCATTTCTCGATGCTTTCGGTAAACTAGGTACATTCCGCGGGGAGGCGTCTTTTGGTGCATGGCTGAAGATGATCGTTGTCAATAGGTCTGTAAATCATTTGCGCAAAAAGAAGCTGGTTTTGCTGGAGGCAATGCCAGACAATGAAGACACAGACTGTAGGAGTAGCTACGACAATGAAGAAGTGCAATGGGAGGTGAAAAGAGTGCATGAGGCAATCAATAAATTACCCGATGGTTACAGGATAGTGCTGAGCTTATATCTTCTTGAAGGGTATGATCATGCGGAAATAGGAGAGATATTAAATGTTACAGAGTCAACATCAAAATCTCAGTACAGCAGGGCAAAAAAACAATTAGTGGAACTATTAAACAGAAGGCCGTGAAAGATAAACTGGAACAATTTATTAGCGGGCATAGTAATGAGTTTGATATCAATGAACCGCCCTACAGCGTTTGGCAGGGTATAGACAACACCCTCCGGCGCAGGAATAAGCAGCGCATTTTACAGTTTGCTGCTGCAGCATGTATAGTAGCACTTGTGGCATTTGGCTTATGGTACTTCACAATGCCGGTTAAGCAATTGAAAGAAGATATTGCAGTTGTGCCGGCAGATATGAATGGCGCAATCCCCGAGGAGATCAGTAAAGCAGAAGTCTACTACACCACACTAAAAGAGAAACAGCAGAGGCAGCTAAGCTACTACTGTGCCGAATATCAGGATGTATGCCACGACTTCAGATCAGAGATAGACACACTCGATGTTTTATACCGCGAGCTCAAAGCGGAATATGTCAACTCAGATAATAATGAAGCAGTATTACGGGCAATGATCGAAAATCTGCAGGAACAAGTAAAACTATTGTCTTTACAGCTGAAGATAATTGAAGAAACCCGTCAGAAACATAAAGAGGTAAAACATATCATTTAAACAATCAGCAACATGAAAAAGATCACCATCATTTCGGTATTTATATTTTTGGCAACCTTTGCCCATGCGCGCGGCACGCAGTGGGTTACAAAAGAAAAGAAGCTGCACCGCTCATTTACAGTGCAGCCATCGGGGCGATTGAGCGTTACAAACAATTGTGGCAACATAGTCATACACACATGGGATAAGAACGAGGTGGTCGTAGACGTAACGATGACTGTCAAGGGCAGGTCAGATGCCAAAGCCACCAACATGCTTGGTCGTATATTTATGGAAGAGAGTGGTGGTAATAACCAGACAATTACTTTCAAATCGGGAGTAGAATCAGGCTATAGCATTAGCGATGGTAATGAGATCCACATTGACTACATCATCAACATGCCCAGGAGAAACAGCCTCGATCTGGAAAACAAATTCGGCAACGTTGACCTTGAAGATATCTTAGGTAACGTTGATCTGGCGGTTTCTTTCGGCGAACTGCATGCTCAGAATATTTCAGGATCTGCCAATGATATGGACCTTTCATTTGGATCCTCTACTATTAAAAGTATTGAAGGAGGTAAGCTGAAAGTACAGCATGGTGGTGTAACAATAGATAAGATCCAAAGTATAAAGATGGACAACTCATTCAGCAAAGTGAATATTTCTTCGGCCAATAAACTAAAGATAACACACAAATTCGGCACCTTGAATATTGGCTCTGTCTATGATATTGACGGGATCGTAAATCACTCCGACCTAAAAATAGACCACTTGCAAAAAAGAGCCGACCTCGGCTTGAATTATAATGGGTCTGCCGTTATCAGGCACATAGATGGCAGCGCCGAAAACATAAAGGTCGGTGTAGGCTATAGTACGCTTTCCTGCTACTTCGATCAGGATACCAACCTTGATATTGACGTTAAGACAGAATTTGGCAGCTTTAAAAATCGTGCTTCATCAACTTACGTTACTATGAGTAACACGGACGAAAATGGCAATACAAAATATTATAAAGGAAAGGCCGGAAAAGGACGCGGAATTATGGATATAACCGGTAACTACAGCACCGTCATTTTTAGATAGGTACTACAGACTTCCCGTATATCCGCAATTATACTGTTCAGCATCTATTTCCCACTTTTTTGTACATCAACCACTCTCCTCCTTTTGAAGGAGGAGTACCTTAAATTACGGCTTTTTCAGCCGTAATTTAAGGGGAGGAGGTTATTTACAGTAGGTGAGTATTTAGTGTAAATGAAAAAATAAGCTAAGTATCTGGCCAATGATCACCGCAGCGCAAATGATCCTACTTGCAGGTTATCAGTGGCCATTATTATTGATTAGGTAATCGGGGTTGTTATGCCCCAGATATCTCTTGCCCAACGTACCACCCGTTACTTGCCTTGCTATCGTTGTGAACATTAATGCCCTTTGAAAAGTAAGATTTTCATGGTTTTACATCTGATCTTCTATAATTACCATCGATAAGGTCGTGTGCTATAATTAATTATATAGCAATAATTTTTGTTGGCACGGTTTTCTTATGGAGCTAAAGTTAATTGCCGCACTTCTGTATTACCCGATCTGGAGGCAGTTCCGTTCATTATCATGGAAATTAAGAATCACCCTGTCCCGTTTAGTGTATTGCTTGCGGATGATGATATTGATGATTGCGCCTTTTTTAAAGAAGCGTTAAAGGAATTTCCGTTAACTACCAGTTTCACTGCAGTGCACGACGGTGAAGAATTGATGAATTTACTCAATGCCACTGTCAGTGCTTTGCCGCACGTTATTTTCCTCGATCTCAACATGCCCCGAAAAAATGGCTTTGAATGTTTATCTGCTATCAAGCAGCATAAACAATTAAATCATCTTCCTGTTATCATGTATTCAACATCCTTAGAGCAGGATACGGTTAACCTACTCTTCAAAAACGGGGCACATCATTTTATCCGTAAGCCTGCCGAGTTTTCAAAATTCACCGGTATCATACAGCAGGCACTTACCCTCATTGCTGACGATAATACAAAACAACCCCGTATAGAGAATTTTATTCTTACGGTTTAAGTGATTTATAAATTGGAAGAGGGTAGGGTTGGCGTACTACGTTCTTATAAATAAAAAGTACTGATGAAAAACGATATGTACATGCTCAAGTCCGATGAGCTTATTGAAGCCAACAAGGAATTGGCCTTTCAATATGAGGAAAAAGAGAAGCGGGCGGCTGAGCTGAGTATCGCTAACATAGAACTTGCCTTTCAGAATGAAGAAAAAGAGAAGCGTGCCGAAGAACTCAGCATAGCTAATAAGGAACTTTTATTTCAGAACGAGGAAAAGGAAAAACGGGCCGGAGAACTTATTGTCGCAAATAAAGAACTTCTTTTTCAAAATGGCGAAAAAGAGAAGCGTGCCGCAGAATTAAGTATAGCTAACAAGGAACTACTATTCCAGAATGAGGAGAAAGAGAAGCGTGCTGCAGAACTGATCATAGCCAATAAAGAACTGGCCTTTCAGAATGAAGAAAAGGAGAAGCGTGCTGCAGAACTCATCATTGCCAATAAAGAATTGGTCTTTCAAAATGAAGAGAAAGAGAAACGTGCTGCAGAACTTATCATTGCCAATAATGAATTGGTCTTTCAGAATGCGGAGAAAGAGAAGCGTGCCGCTGAGCTTATCATAGCCAATAAGGAACTCGCTTTTCAAAATGAAGAAAAAGAGAAGCGTGCCGAAGAAAAAGAGAAGCATGCTGCTGAGCTGATCATTGCGAACAAAGAATTGGCGTTTCAGAATAGTGATAACGAAAAGCTAGCCTCAGCACTGATCATTGCCAATGAAGAACTTGCTTTTCAGAACAAGGAGAAGGAAAAACGTGCAGCGGAGTTGATCATTGCCAATAAAGAACTCGCCTTCCAGAACGAGGAGAAAGAAAAGCGTGCCGCAGAGCTGATTATAGCTAATAAAGAACTGTTGGCATTTACCTATGTTTCCAGTCACGATCTGCAGGAACCATTGCGCAAAATTCAAACCTTCGTAACCATCATCCTTCAAAATGAAAGGGAGAACCTTTCCGAGAATGGAAAGTATAATTTCGGGAGGATGCAATTGGCGGCGGGAAGAATGCAGCAGCTTATAGAAGACCTGCTGGCCTTTTCCCGTATCAGCACAACCGATCATAAGTTTGAGCCTACCGACCTCGGCATCATTATTGAGGAGATCAATGCTGATCTTAAAGACACGGTGTTAGATAAACAGGCAACTATAGAGGGTGTAGATCTCTGCCCCGTCGATGTCATTCCCTTCCAGTTCAGGCAGCTCATGTACAATCTCATAAGCAATGCGCTTAAGTTCTCTCGTGCAGGAATTCCTTCTCACATTATCATTACCAGCGACATTATAAAAGGGGGCGATTTACCTAACAGCAAACTATCGGCAGAAAAGCCCTATTGCCATATCAAGGTAAGAGACAACGGTATTGGCTTTGAGCCTGAATTCAGTGAGCGCATCTTTGAGGTATTCCAGAAATTGCATAGCAAAGAAGTATACGCCGGTACCGGCATTGGGCTGGCCATAGTAAAGAAGATCGTCGAAAACCACAATGGCACTATTACTGCCAGTGGCGAACTGAACAAAGGTGCAACATTCGATATTTATATCCCGGTCCAATAAGATCATACAGTTAGTAACAACAGGCCCACAATCACATAATTAAATACAATACAGTGAATAAGAACGCACCGATTCTCATAATTGAGGATGACATTGACGACCAGAAATTTTTACAGGAGATTTTCCTAAAGTTGAATTATTTGAATGAACTCGTTTTTTTAAATGATGGCGAAGAAGCTATTGAGTACCTCATGCAAATGAAGAAGGTGCCTTTCCTTATTATATCAGATCTCAACATGCCCAAGATCAATGGTATAGAGTTAAGAGCCAGGGTAAAAGAGAACGCGGCTATCAATATAAAATGTGTGCCCTATATTTTATTCTCTACTACTGTGGCCAAAAACTACATTGATGACGCCTACACCATGGGTATACAGGGCTATTTTAAAAAGCCTATTGACCCTAATGAATTGATGACTATTTTAAAATCCATAATTGAGTATTGGAAATACAGCTATGCCCCCGGCATGTATATGTAGCATTATGTTCCATTGGGTCGTTTTAGTTGTCTTGTTGCGTGTGGCATCATTTTTAATGCAATTCTTGTAATTAAAACACTCACGTCATGAAGACAACTATTCATTCCATTAGCCAACGGTTTTTCCTTTTGTGTGCTTTCCTGCTAACAGCCGGTTATAGCATTGCCCAGGAAGCAGGCACTGCTGCACAAAGCAGTTCTACCCATTCATCATCTACCGTCACCGGCCCGGATCCTGCCGCATGGTATATGAACCCTATAGTATGGGTGGTAGGTGCAGT